>NZ_CAXAOQ010000006.1:0-225369 GCF_963970575.1 Pseudomonas sp. EA_65y_Pfl2_P74 | reverse complement strand
CGCTTTGTCAAAGCCCAGTTGCACCAGATCCAGCTTGGCGACGTAGAGGTCGATCACACGAACGAGGTGATCCTCGGGGATCAGTTCCTCCAGCGAGGCCGGGAACACGCTGGTCTGGCTGCGGGACACTCCTTGGATGTAGGCCATAACGAAAAATGCTCCGTATCTTTCGATACGGAGCATTTTCATTGAGCGCTGCGCAGATTGCTAGGTTTTCACACAGTCTGCGAAGGTGCCGTTTTCATGTCTAGCCAGCCGAACAATCAGCCAGCCAGACCCGCCTGCTGCACCAGTGTCAGCAATGGTTGCGGGTAAACGCCGAGGAAGAACGCAACCAGGGCGATGGCCAGCAGCATCACGCCGCCTGCCTTCTGTTCCCAGTGCAATTGCGCATCGTGGCGGCGCAGGTTCGGCTCGATCAGGTACAGGGTGACCATCACGCGCAGGTAGTAGAACACGCCGATGGCGCTGCCCAGTACCAGCGAACCTACCAGCCACCATTGGTGCGATTCGACACCGGTGGCGATGATGTAGAACTTGCCGATGAAGCCTGCGGTCAGCGGGATACCGGCCAGGGACAGCATCATCACGGTCAGTACGGCGGTCAGGTACGGACGGCGCCAGAACAGGCCGCGGTACTCATACAGTGCATCGGCGTCGCGGCCGTTGTACGGCGAGGACATCAGAGTGATCACGCCGAACGCGCCGAGGCTGGTGATCACGTAGGTGACCAGGTAGACGCCGATGGCTTCCACTGCCAGACCCTTGCTCGCCACCAGTGCAATCAGCAGGTAGCCGAAGTGCGCGATGGACGAGTAACCGAGCAGACGCTTGAGGTTGCTCTGGGTCAAGGCCAGCAGGTTACCGAACAGGATCGAGGCAATCGCGATGACGGTCAGCACGTCGCTCAGTACACCACTGCTCGCGGCAGGGGAGATCTGGAACAGACGCACCATCACCGCAAACACGGCCACTTTTGAAGCGGTCGCAAGGAACGCAGCCACCGGTGCTGGAGCACCTTCATACACGTCCGGCGTCCACAGGTGGAACGGTACCAGCGACAGCTTGAACGCCAGACCGATCAGCATCATGCCCAGGCCCAGTTGCGCCAGCGAGCTTGGCAGGCCGGTCGCGGCCAGCGCTTGACCGATACCGACGAAGCTCAGCGAACCGGAGTCTGCGTACAGCAGCGCCATACCAAACAACAGGAACGCGGAACCGGCGGCCGACAGCACCATGTATTTGATGCCGGCTTCCAGCGAACGCTTGTTGAAGAAGGCGTAGGCCACCAGACCGTAAACCGGTACCGAGAGCAGTTCCAGACCGATGAACAAACCGGCCAGGTGCTGCGCGCTGACCAGAACCAGACCACCGGCGGCGGCCATCAGGATCAGCAGGTACAGTTCTTCACGGTTGCCCGGGTAACCCGAACCGCCATCGCCCAGGTAGGCGTGGGCGAGGGTGACGCAAGCGAGGGTGGCGACCAGGATCAGCGCCATGTACAGGCAAGCGAACGAGTCGATTTGCAGCAATGGCGTTACGGCCAGAGGCGCGACTTTCAGGGCTGGCAGGATCGACAGCAAGGCCAGGTTCAGACCAGCCACCGAGATCAGGAAGGTCTGCGAGTGGTTGCGGCGCCAGGCGATTGCCAGCATCACCACGATAATGGTGAGGCTGGTGATCAACAGTGGCGCAAGCGCAATAAAGTGTTGAATCGTAAATTCCATAGCGCTCTTACCGGGCCGAAGCGAGTTGAGTGAAGGCGGTGCCGAGCCACTGCTGAACGCCATGCATCGTGGCGGCAGAAGTGTCGAGGAACGGTTGCGGGTAGACGCCGATGTAGATCAGCAACACCGCAAGGCCTAGCACCATGATCAGTTCGCGAGCGTCCATGCCGTGCAGGATCGAATCCGATTTGGACGGACCGAAATAAGCACGGTGGATCATGATCAGCGAATAGACCGAGCCGAACACCAGGCCGGAAGTGGCAATCGCAGTAATCCACGGCCAGCTCGCGAAGGAGCCGATCAGGATCAGGAACTCACCGACAAAGTTACCGGTACCCGGCAGACCCAACGAAGCGGCTGCGAAGAACAGGCTGATCGCTGGCAGATAAGCGATACGCGACCACACACCGCCCATCTCACGCATGTCACGAGTGTGCAGACGCTCGTACAACTGACCGCTGAGGATAAACAGTGCCGCCGCCGATACACCGTGCGCGAGCATCTGGATCACTGCACCTTGCAGCGCCAGTTGGCTGCCGGAGTAGATGCCGATCAACACGAAGCCCATGTGGGAAACGGACGAGAAGGCGATCAGACGCTTGATGTCGGTTTGCGCGAAAGCGAGGAACGCACCGTAGAAGATCCCGATCAGACCAAGGGTCATGGCGATCGGCGCGAACTCGGCCGAGGCATTCGGGAACAGCGGCAGGGCGAAACGCAGCAGACCGTAGGCCGCGGTTTTCAGCAAGATACCGGCGAGGTCGACGGAACCGGCAGTCGGCGCCTGGGCGTGGGCATCAGGCAACCACGAGTGGAACGGTACGACCGGCAGCTTGACCGCGAAGGCGATGAAGAAGCCGAGCATCAGGATGTACTCGGTGGTCATCGACATCTTGGTTTTCAACAGGTCGGCGTAGTTGAAGGTAATCACGCCGGTGTTGTTGAAGTTGACCAGCACCAGACCAAGGATCGCCACCAGCATGATCAGGCCGGACGCCTGAGTGAAGATGAAGAACTTGGTGGCGGCGTAGATCCGGGTTTTCTTGCCGTCCGAAGAACTGTGACCCCAGAGCGCGATGAGGAAGTACATCGGCACCAGCATCATTTCCCAGAAGAAGAAAAACATGAACAGGTCGAGGGCGAGGAACACGCCGACAACGCCGCCCAGGATCCACATCAGGTTCAAGTGGAAGAAGCCAACGTGACGTTGAATCTCTTTCCACGAGCAGAGTACCGAGAGGATACCCAGCAGGCCGGTCAGCAGGATCATCAACAGCGACAGGCCGTCGAGGGCCAGGTGCACGTTGATGCCGAAGCGCTGGATCCAGACGTGCTTGAACTCAAGCGCCCAGGTCGGATCGGCGCCAGGCGCCGGAGCAAATGAATAGTCACCGTGGGCCCACAGCCAGAGGCCGAGGGCGAGTTCCAGGGTCATGGTCAACAGCGCAATCCAGCGGGGCAGGGTAGCGCCGAAGCGCTCACCCATCCAGCACAGCAGGCCGCCGATGAAGGGGATCAGGATTAGCCAAGGCAGAATCATGACGGGCTCGTTTCCTTTCGCAAATTCGCAAGGTTCATATCAGACCGCTACCAGCACGATGGCGCCGATTACCAGCACGGCACCAGCAGCCATGGAAGCCGCATACCAACGCAGTTGACCGGTCTCGGTGCGACTCAGGGCAGTGTGACCGCCCTTGGCCATACGCGGGATCAGACCGATGGTCTGGTCGAGCGGGTCTTTGCGCAGTACGTGGCTGATCGCAAGGTAAGGCTTGACGAACAGTTTGTCGTAGATCCAGTCGAAGCCCCAGGCAGCGAACCACCAGGCCGAAAGGAAACGGCCGATGCCGCTGTTGGCGATTGCCGTCACGAAGCGACGCTTGCCGAGGAACAGCAGGGCCGCCAGCAGGATACCGGCCAGGGCGATGGCGCCCGACGCGATTTCCAGGCTGTGCTTGGCTTCGCCACCCGCATGACCAACGCTTTGCGGCAGTACGCCGTGCAGCGGTGGCACGATCATGGCGCCGACGAATGTCGACAATACGATCAGCACCGACAGTGGCAGCCAGTGAGCGATGCCGTGACCGGCGTGAGCTTCGGTCTTGGCTTCACCGTGGAACGTGATGAAGATCAGGCGGAAGGTGTACAGCGAGGTCATGAACGCACCGACCAGGCCGGCATAGAGCAAGCCGTGATTGCCGCTGGCGAACGCTTCCCAGAGGATTTCGTCCTTGGAGTAGAAGCCTGCGGTCAACAGTGGCAGGGCGGACAACGCCGCGCCGCCGACGATGAAGCTGGCGTAGGCCAGTGGCAGTTTCTTCCACAGACCGCCCATCTTGAAGATGTTCTGCTCGTGGTGGCAGGCAACGATCACCGCACCGGAAGCCAGGAACAGCAGGGCCTTGAAGAAGGCGTGGGTCATCAGGTGGAAAATCGCGCCATCCCATGCACCGACGCCCAACGCCAGGAACATGTAGCCGATCTGGCTCATGGTCGAGTAGGCGAGGATACGTTTGATGTCGGTTTGCACCAGTGCTGCGAAACCTGCCAGCACCAGCGTCACACCGCCCACGATGCCAACCAGGTGCAGGATGTCCGGCGCCAGGGTGAACAGACCGTGGGTACGGGCGATCAGGTAGACACCGGCGGTTACCATGGTGGCAGCGTGGATCAGTGCCGAAACCGGCGTCGGGCCAGCCATCGCGTCCGCGAGCCAGGTTTGCAGTGGCAGTTGTGCCGATTTACCGACCGCACCGCCCAGCAGCATCAGGGTCGCCAACGTGATCCAGAAATCGCCGACCTGGAATTTCTGCGGTGCCAGCACCAGCAGTTCCTGGATGTTCAACGTGCCCACTTGCTGGAACAGGATGAACAGGCCGATGGCCATGAACACGTCGCCGATGCGGGTCACGATGAAGGCCTTGAGTGCGGCGTTCCCGTTGTTGCGGTTGCTGTAGTAGAAACCGATCAACAGGTACGAGCACAGGCCCACGCCTTCCCAGCCGAAGTACAGGAACAACAGGTTATCGCCCAGTACCAGGAACAGCATGCTGGCGATAAACAGGTTGGTGTACGAGAAGAAGCGCGAGTAACCCGCTTCGCCGCGCATGTACCAGGACGCGAACAGGTGGATCAGGAAACCTACACCGACAACCACGCCGAGCATGGTGATCGACAGGCCATCGACGTAGAGGGCGAAGTCAGGCTTGAAGCCTTCGACCGCCATCCACTTCCACAGTACCAGCGTGTAGTGACCGCCTTCGGGTGGCGCGACGTTGAATTGCCAGATGACGTAGGCGGCGACAATCGCCGACAAGCCAATGGAACCCACGCCGATCAGCGCCGAGAGGTTTTCCGACCAGCGTCCACGGGAGAACGACAGCAGCAGGAAACCGATCAGAGGGAATACGAAAGTCAGAAAGATAAGATTCATCCGCGCATCTCACTGGCAGCGTCGATATCGAGCGTGTGGAAGCGGCGATACAGTTGCAGCAGGATCGCCAGACCAATACTGGCCTCGGCGGCTGCAAGGCTGATCACCAGGATGAACATGATCTGTCCATCCGGCTGGCCCCAACGGGCGCCTGCAACAATGAACGCCAGTGCCGAGGCGTTCATCATTACTTCCAGACTCATCAACACGAACAAAATGTTGCGGCGGACCATCAGGCCGACCAGACCAAGGCAGAACAGGATGCCGGCGACGGCTAATCCATGTTCGAGAGGGATAGCAGGCATGTCTTACTCCTTCGCCTCGTTACGGCCCAAATGGAACGCCGTGACGGCTGCGGCGAGCAGCAGCATCGAGGCGAGTTCGACCACCAGCAGATACGGGCCGAACAGGCTGACGCCCACGGCTTTTGCATCGACGGTGGTGTGGCCGATGGCCTGACCGCTCTGGTGAGCGAACAGCACATACAGCAGTTCGGCCAGCAGCAAGGCTGCGAGAATCACCGGCCCTGCCCAGATGCCGGGCTTGAGCCAGGTACGTTCCTGCTGAACCGAGGCCGGGCCCAGGTTCAGCATCATCACCACGAACACGAACAGCACCATGATGGCGCCGGCGTAGGCGATCACTTCCAGCACGCCGGCGAACGGCGCGCCGAGTGCGAAGAAGGTCATGGCCACGGCTATCAACGAGATGATCAGGTAGAGCAGGGCGTGCACAGGGTTGGTGTTGGTGATCACGCGTAGCGTGGACACAACAGCGATACCCGATGCGAAATAGAAAGCGAATTCCATCGTTCTTCCTTAAGGCAGCAAGCTCTTCACGTTGATCGGTTCGGCTTCGTTCTGCGCGCTGCCTTTGGGCTTGCCAGCGATTGCCATACCTGCAACACGATAGAAGTTGTAATCAGGGTTTTTGCCGGGGCCAGAGATCAAAAGATCTTCTTTCTCGTACACCAGGTCCTGACGTTTGAACTCGGCCATCTCGAAATCCGGCGTCAGCTGGATCGCGGTGGTCGGGCAGGCTTCCTCGCAGAGACCGCAGAAAATGCAGCGCGAGAAGTTGATACGGAAGAAGTCCGGGTACCAGCGACCGTCTTCGGTTTCCGCTTTCTGCAGCGAGATGCAACCCACCGGGCAAGCCACGGCGCAGAGGTTGCAGGCAACGCAACGCTCTTCGCCATCGGGGTCACGGGTCAGGACGATGCGGCCACGGTAGCGTGGCGGCAGGTAGACCTGCTCTTCCGGATATTGCAGGGTGTCACGCTTGCGAAAGCCATGGCCGAAGACCATGACCAGGCTGCGCAACTGGGTACCAGTACCCTTAACGATGTCGCCAATATATTTGAACATGGGTCAAATCCTCACTGAACCGCAACCGCAGGTGTGTTCCACAACACAACCGCAGCGGTTATCAGCAAATTGATCAGGGTCAGTGGCAGGCAGAATTTCCAGCTGAAATCCATCACCTGGTCATAACGCGGACGCGGAATGGAAGCGCGCAGCAGGATGAACAGCATGATGAAGAACGCGGTCTTCAGTGCGAACCAGACGAACGCCAGTTGCGGCAGGATGCCGAACGGACCGTGCCAGCCACCGAAGAACAGGGTGACCAGCAGCGCCGAGATCAGGATGATGCCGATGTATTCACCGACGAAAAACATGCCCCATTTCATACCGGCGTATTCAATGTGGTAACCGTCGGCCAGTTCCTGTTCCGCTTCTGGCTGGTCGAATGGGTGACGGTGAGTCACGGCGACGCCAGCAATGAAGAAGGTACAGAAGCCGAAGAACTGCGGAATGATGAACCACAGGTTCTGCGCCTGGTACTCGACGATGTCGCGCATGTTGAACGAGCCGACCTGAACCACGATGCCCATCAGGGCCAGGCCCATGAACACTTCGTAGGACACGGTCTGCGCCGAGGCACGCAAGCTGCCGAGCAGGGCGAACTTGTTGTTGCTCGACCAGCCGGCGAACAGCACCGCGTAGACCGACAGACCGGCCATGGCGAAGAAGAACAGCAGGCCGATGTTCAGATCCGCCACGCCCCAGGTCGGGGTGATCGGGATGATCGCAAACGCGATCAGCAGGGCGGACATGGCCACCACCGGCGCCAAAGTGAAGATCACTTTGTCGGCAAACGGCGGGGTCCAGTCTTCCTTGAAGAACATCTTGAGCATGTCGGCGGCGATCTGGAACATACCAAACGGGCCAACGCGGTTCGGACCGTAACGGTCCTGCCACCAGCCCAGCAGGCGACGTTCGACAAAGCTGAGCAACGCACCCGCGACCACAACGGCCAGCAGAATCACGATGGCTTTGACGACCGAGAGGATCACATCGATCACTTCAGGGGTGAACCAGGTCATTGCGCTGCCTCCTGCAGACCGTCGACGGATACGCCGGCGAATGCCGGTGGAATGCCAGCGATGCCCGCAGGCAATGCCACCAGACCTGCGCCCAGTTCTTCATTGATACGCAATGGCAGACGCAGGGTCTGGCCGGCCACGTTCAGGCTCAGCAGGGCACCGTCGTTGACGCCCAGACGATCGGCTTCGGACTTGGCCAGTGCAACGTATGGCGCCGGAATGCGCTCTTGTACCGGAGCGGCTTTCGAAGAGTTCTCTTCGCTGCCGAACAGGTGGAAGAACGGCACGGCTTGCCAGGTGCCCGGCGCCGGGTTGAACGCACGTGGAGCGGCAGCGAACCAGTTCAGCGAATCACCGGTGCTTTCGATCAGGCGGGTACCCGGGTCGCCAGCGCGGATGTGACCACCGACTTCGTCCTGGAACTTGTTCCAGGCCTGCGGCGAGTTCCAGCCCGGCGACCAGGCGAATGGCACCTGCTGACGCGGTTCGACGGAGCCCGAGTAACCTTCCATGGAGAAGGCGAACGCGGTGTCTTTGTCTTGCGGAGTACGCGGTTCGTGAACGCTGATGTCGGCGCGCATCGCGGTGCGACCGGAATAACGCAGCGGCTCACGCGCCAGTTTCAGACCCTTGATGCGAAACGCAGCAGACGGTGCAGCGTCGACGATACGTGCCAGTTGCTCGGTGCTCGACGCCACGGCCGCGGTGACGTGGTCCAGTTGCGTCCAGTCGATCGGCTGGTTCAGCAGGGTCGAGCGCAGGGCGTGCAGCCAGCGCCAGCCTTCGTGAACCAGAATGCTTGCGTCCATGTATTGCGGGTCGAAAACCTGGAAGAAGCGCTGGGCGCGACCTTCCTGGCTGACCAGCGTACCGTCGCCTTCAGCGAAGCTGGCCGCCGGCAGAACCAGATGCGCGCGGTCGCTGGTGGCGGTCTTCTGATGGTCGGCAACGATCACCACTTTCGCAGCGTTCAGTGCGGCATCGACCTTGGCTTTCGAGGTGCGGGTGTACAGGTCGTTTTCCAGCACGACGATGGCGTCAGCCTGGCCGTCGATCACGGCTTGCAGCGCAGCATCCACCGATTCGCCACCGAGCATGGCCAGACCGAGGCTGTTGGCTTCCGACACGATCAGGCTGATCGAGCCGTTCTTCTCGCGCAGCTTCAGAGCCTTGGCGATGTTTGCCGCCGCTTCGATCAGGGCTTTGGAGCCCAGCGAAGTACCGGCGATGATCAGCGGACGCTTGGCTTTGATCAGGGCGTCGGCAATGCGCTTGGCCAGTTCCAGAGCTTCAGCGTCCAGACCTTCAACGGCAGGGGCGCTGGCATCCAGAGCGTGAGCCACGGCGAAACCGATGCGCGCCAGATCGTCGGGAGCGGCGTGAACGCACTCTTCGGCGATGTCGTCGAGCTTGGTTTCAGCCAGGCTGGCGATGAACAGCGGGTTCAGCGCGTGCTGACCGATGTTTTTCACAGCGGCGTCGAGCCATGGCTGGACGCGCATGGCTTCGGCCATGTCTTCAGCCTTGCCTTTGACCGACTGACGCAGGGCCAGGGCCATACGGGCGGCGGTCTGGGTCAGGTCTTCACCGAGGACGAATACGGCGTCGTGGTCTTCGATGTCGCGCATGTTCGGCACGGGCAACGGGCTGTCTTTGAGCACTTGCAGAACCAGACGGATGCGCTCCAGTTCGGACGCTTCGATACCGGAGTAGAAGTGCTCGGCGCCAACCAGTTCACGCAGCGCGTAGTTGCTTTCGAGGCTGGCACGCGGCGAACCGATACCGACGATGTTGCGCCCGCGCAGCAGATCGGCAGCCTTGTCCAGCGCCTGATCCAGGCCCAGTTTCGTGCCGTCGGCCAGCAGCGGCTGACGTGGACGGTCGGTGCGGTTGACGTAGCCATAACCGAAACGGCCACGGTCGCACAGGAAGTACTGGTTCACCGAACCGTTGAAACGGTTTTCGATGCGACGCAGTTCGCCGTAGCGCTCGCCCGGAGAGATGTTGCAACCGCTCGAGCAGCCATGGCAGATGCTCGGCGCGAACTGCATGTCCCATTTACGGTTGTAGCGCTCGGAGTGAGTCTTGTCGGTGAACACACCGGTCGGGCAGACCTCGGTGAGGTTGCCGGAGAACTCGCTTTCGAGGGTGCCGTCTTCAACGCGACCGAAGTACACGTTGTCGTGGGCGCCGAACACCCCGAGGTCGGTGCCGCCGGCGTAGTCCTTGTAGAAACGCACGCAGCGGTAGCAAGCGATGCAGCGGTTCATTTCGTGGGAAATGAACGGGCCCAGTTGCTGGTTCTGGTGGGTGCGTTTGGTGAAGCGATAACGGCGCTCGTTGTGGCCGGTCATCACGGTCATGTCTTGCAGGTGGCAATGACCGCCTTCTTCGCACACAGGGCAGTCGTGCGGGTGGTTGGTCATCAGCCATTCAACAACACTGGCGCGGAACGCCTTGGATTCTTCATCGTCGATGGAGATCCAGGTGTTGTCGGTGGCAGGTGTCATGCAGGACATGACGATGCGACCACGGGTGTCGTTCTCGTCGGTGTACTGCTTGACCGCACACTGGCGGCAGGCCCCGACGCTACCAAGCGCGGGGTGCCAGCAGAAATAAGGGATGTCGAGGCCCAGCGACAGACATGCCTGTAACAGGTTGTCTGCCCCGTCGACTTCGAGCGCTTTGCCGTCTACGTGGATAGTGGCCATGGTTCAAAGGTCTTCGTTGGCCCGGTGTCAGCGGGCGTGGCTAATGGAATCTTGTTATCCGTCCGAATCCAGTCAGCCCCGAAAGGCGTCATCGGACGAAAGGCGAAGGGCACGGACCCTTCGCCTTTTTAAGCGTTTACGCGCCGATTACGATCGGCCTTGCCAGAGGCGGGACGGCGGCGCTGACTGGCGCGATACCGGCTTCGAACTCTGGACGGAAGTATTTGATGGCACTGCCCAACGGTTCCACGGCACCCGGTGCGTGAGCACAGAAGGTCTTGCCCGGGCCGAGGAAGTTGACCAGACCCAGCAGGGTCTCGATGTCGCCTGGCTGACCGCGACCTTGTTCGATGGCCATCAAGAGCTTGACGCTCCATGGCAAGCCATCACGGCACGGGGTGCAGAAACCGCAGGATTCGCGAGCGAAGAATTGCTCCATGTTGCGCAGCAGCGAGACCATGTTGACGCTGTCGTCCACCGCCATCGCCAAGCCGGTACCCATACGGGTGCCCACTTTGGCGATGCCGCCGGCATACATTTGTGCGTCGAGGTGTTCTGGCAGGAGGAAACCGGTACCGGCGCCACCTGGCTGCCAGGCCTTGAGCTTGAAGCCGTCGCGCATGCCGCCGGCGTAGTCTTCGAACAGCTCGCGACCGGTCACGCCGAACGGCAGTTCCCACAGGCCAGGATTCTTCACCTTGCCGGAGAAGCCCATGAGCTTGGTGCCCATGTCTTCGCTGCCTTCGCGGGCCAACGATTTGTACCAGTCAACGCCGTCGGCAATGATCGCCGGCACGTTGCACAGGGTTTCAACGTTGTTCACGCACGTCGGCTTGCCCCACACGCCCACGGCGGCAGGGAAGGGCGGCTTGGAGCGCGGGTTGGCACGGCGGCCTTCGAGGGAGTTGATCAGTGCGGTTTCTTCACCGCAGATGTAACGCCCGGCGCCGGTGTGGACGAACAGTTCGAAATCAAAACCGCTGCCCAGAATGTTCTTGCCCAGCAGGCCTGCTGCCTTGGCTTCTTCCACGGCACGGTTGAGGTGCTTGGCGGCGGTGGTGTATTCGCCACGCAGGAAGATGTAGCCACGGTAGGTTTTCAGTGCGCGAGCACTGATCAGCATGCCTTCGATCAGCAGATGGGGCAGTTGCTCCATCAGCATGCGGTCCTTCCAGGTGTTGGGCTCCATTTCATCCGCGTTGCACAGCAGGTAGCGGATGTTGATGGATTCGTCTTTGGGCATCAGGCCCCACTTCACGCCAGTGGGGAAGCCTGCACCGCCGCGACCTTTGAGGCCTGCGTCTTTCACGGTCTGGACGATGTCGTCCTGAGCCATGTCGGCGAAGGCTTTGCGCGCAGCGGCGTAACCGTTCTTGGCCTGGTATTCGTCGAGCCATACGGCTTCGCCGTCGTCACGCAGACGCCAGGTCAGCGGGTGAGTCTCGGCCGAACGCTTGATGCGGTTGGCCGGGCCGAAAGATGTCAGGGTCATACGTAGCCCTCGAGCAGTTTGGCAACGCCAGCAGGCTGCACATCACCAAAGGTGTCGTCGTCGATCATCAGCGCCGGTGCCTTGTCGCAGTTGCCGAGGCAGCAGACAGGCAGCAGGGTGAAACGACCGTCGGTGGTGGTCTGACCCAGGCCGATGCCCAGATTGTTCTGGATTTCGCTGACCACCGACTCGTGGCCGCCGATGTAGCAGACCATGCTGTCGCAGACGCGAATGATGTGACGGCCGACCGGCTGACGGAAAATCTGGCTGTAGAACGTCGCCACACCTTCAACGTCGCTGGCCGGAATGCCGAGGATCTCGCCGATCGCGTACAAGGCGCCATCTGGCACCCAGCCGCGTTCTTTCTGAACGATCTTCAAGGCTTCGATCGACGCCGCGCGCGGGTCTTCGTAGTGATGCAGCTCGTGCTCGATGGCCGAGCGCTCGGTTTCACTGAGGGTGAAACGGTCTGTCTGGATAAGCGTGCTGTTCATGCTTAGCGGTCCACGTCGGCCATAACGAAGTCGATACTACCCAGGTACGCAATCATGTCCGCGACCATGCTGCCTTTGATCACCGAAGGGATCTGTTGCAGATGCGGGAAGCTTGGAGTGCGGATCCGGGTACGGTAGCTCATGGTGCCGCCGTCGCTCGTCAGGTAATAACTGTTGATGCCCTTGGTCGCTTCGATCATCTGGAAGGATTCGTTGGCCGGCATGACCGGGCCCCACGAAACTTGCAGGAAGTGCGTGATCAGGGTTTCGATGTGCTGCAGCGTGCGTTCTTTGGGCGGCGGCGTGGTCAGCGGGTGATCCGCCTTGTACGGGCCTTCCGGCATGTTGCGCATGCACTGGTCGATGATCTTGATGCTTTGGCGCATCTCTTCGACGCGGACCATGCAGCGATCATAGGCATCGCCATTGGCCGCCAGCGGCACTTCGAACTCGAAGTTTTCGTAGCCGGAGTATGGACGCGCTTTACGCAGGTCGAAGTCGCAACCGGTCGAACGCAGGCCCGCACCGGTGACGCCCCATTCCAGGGCTTCTTTGGTGTTGTACTGGGCAACGCCGATGGTACGACCTTTGAGGATGCTGTTCTGCAGTGCCGCCTTGGTGTATTCGTCGAGGCGTTTTGGCAGCCATTCAACGAAATCTTTCACCAGTTTTTCCCAGCCGCGTGGCAGGTCGTGTGCGACGCCGCCGATGCGGTACCAGGCCGGGTGCAGACGGAAACCGGTAATGGCTTCAATCACCGTGTAAGCCTTCTGGCGGTCGGTGAAGGTGAAGAACACCGGGGTCATCGCACCAACGTCCTGGATGTAAGTACCCAGGAACAGCAGGTGGCTGGTGATCCGGAAGAACTCGGCCATCATGATGCGGATGACGTCGACCTTCTCTGGCACCTTGATGCCGGCCAGCTTCTCGACCGAGAGCACGTACGGCAGGTTGTTCATCACACCGCCGAGGTAGTCGATACGGTCGGTGTAAGGAATGAAGCTGTGCCAGGACTGACGCTCGGCCATCTTCTCGGCGCCACGGTGGTGGTAACCGATGTCCGGCACGCAGTCGACGATCTCTTCACCGTCCAGTTGCAGGATGATGCGGAACGCACCGTGAGCCGAAGGGTGGTTCGGCCCCAGGTTGAGGAACATGTAGTCCTCGTTCGGCCCGGAACGCTTCATGCCCCAGTCTTCAGGGCGGAAGCGCGCGGCTTCTTCCTCAAGCTGTTGTTTGGCCAGGTTCAGGCTGTACGGATCGAATTCGGTGGCGCGCGCCGGGAAGTCCTTGCGCAGCGGGTGACCTTCCCAGGTCGGCGGCATCATGATGCGCGACAGGTGCGGGTGGCCTTTGAAGTCGATGCCGTACATGTCCCAGACTTCGCGCTCGTACCAGTTGGCGTTTGGCCAGATGCTGGTGACGGTCGGCAAGCTCAGGTCGCTTTCGGACAAGGCGACCTTGATCATCACGTCACTATTACGCTCAAGCGACATGAGGTGATAGAACACGGTGAATTCGGCGTCCGAAGGCAGCCCTTGACGCTTGGTGCGCAGACGCTCGTCCACGCCGTGCAGGTCATAGAGCATGACGTACGGCTTGGGCAGGTTGCGCAGGAAAGTCAGGACTTCGACGAGTTTGGCGCGCGCCACCCACAGCACCGGCATACCGGTGCGGGTCGACTGAGCGGTGAACGCTTCGGCGCCAAAACGGTTGTTCAATTCAACGACCACATCCTGGTCGTCTGCCTTGTAAGGCGGGATGTACAGAGCGCTGCCTGTAGTCATGGTTATTTTTTCGCTTTCGGTCAACGTAAAGAATGAAGCCAGCTTCTCGTTTCTTTGTCAGAACAGATCTGGATCAGACTTCGTCAGGGCTGCGCAGGTTGGTGACTGCGATTCGCTGTTCGCGGCGCGCATCCTTCTGCGAAGGCATGTCGGCGCGATATACGCCTTGATCGCCAACGACCCAGGAAAGCGGACGACGCTCCTTGCCAATCGATTCCTGCAAGAGCATCAAGCCTTGCAGAAATGCTTCCGGACGAGGAGGGCAGCCAGGTACGTAGACGTCCACGGGCAGGAACTTGTCCACCCCTTGAACCACAGAGTAGATGTCGTACATGCCGCCGGAGTTGGCGCACGAACCCATGGAAATCACCCACTTCGGCTCGAGCATCTGCTCGTAGAGACGCTGGATGATCGGCGCCATCTTGATGAAGCAGGTTCCGGCGATAACCATGAAGTCGGCTTGACGCGGCGATGCCCGAATCACTTCGGCGCCAAAGCGCGCGATGTCGTGGGGCGCCGTGAAGGCGGTGGTCATTTCCACGTAGCAGCACGACAAGCCAAAGTTGTACGGCCACAGGGAGTTCTTGCGTCCCCAGTTGACCGCGCCACTCAGCACGTCTTCCAGCTTGCCCATGAAAATGTTTTTGTGAACTTGATCCTCTAACGGATCGGAAACGGTTTCCCGTTCGCCAATCGGATACTGCTCGTTAGGAGCATCGGGGTCGATCCTGGTGAGATTGTATTGCATTGCCAAAGCCTCATTGTTTCAGCTTCGCTTGCCTCTTGCGACGAGCTTCCGGAGCCCAGTCAAGGGCGCCCACTCGGAACAGGTAGACAAGACCTGCCAACAGAATTGCTATGAAAACGAGAGCTTCGACGAATCCGGTCCAGCCGCTTTCGCGGACGGACACAGACCATGCAAAGAGAAAGAGGGCTTCGATATCGAAGATCACGAACAGCATCGCGACCAGATAGAATTTGGCTGAGAGCCGCAAGCGGGCGCCACCGGTAGGTAGCATGCCGGACTCGAACGGTTCATTTTTGCTGCGGCCCCAGGCTTTTGACCCGAGGAGGCTGGAGACACCGAGCATGAAGGCACACAGGCCGACTACACCCAGAAGGAAAATGGCAAAGCCCCAGTTGTGGGCCATGAGTCCTGTCGCTTCGGGCATGCTGGTAATCCTTAACAGAGAGCAAAGGTCTCTGAGCTTGATAAAGAAATAAAGCAGTGACGATATGTCGCAGCAATCAATCGCGCTGATTTTATGGCTAAACACCCTGCAAGTAAAATTCCTATAGCGAAATTATTTATTGGAATAAGGACATAGCGCACCTCGAATGCCCCGTAGCCCAAGCATAGCGGGCATTAGCCGGGTTTCTGCGAATTATGTTTTGTGGGAAATGTAACGAACATAGTTACTTCGAAATGATAATTGATATCGTTTGGAGTGATTTTTAAACTGTTTAGCGGGGCAGTAATCAGGAAGTTGTCTTATATGCCCGTTACTGCAAGTAGCGGTATCGCCCGTTTTAAACGATTTTTCTGACGTCCATAGCGCTCTGGATCAATGTTTTTTCAGAAAGGTCCTACACAAAACCTGTGGGAGCCTTTGAGATGTTTGCGGGCAAAAAAAAACGCCCCAAACCAGTCGGGGCGTCAGATGTGCGGCGTTGCGGTTAGCTTTCTATCCGGCCCGCAACGGCCGTTTGCTCAGGTGAAGCAGATCAGTGGAACTGCTCTTCTTCGGTCGAACCGGTCAGCGCGGTTACCGAAGACGAGCCACCCTGAATCACGGTGGTCATGTCGTCGAAGTAGCCGGTGCCCACTTCCTGTTGGTGGGCGACGAAGGTGTAACCCTTGGCAGCATCAGCGAATTCCTGCTCTTGCAGCTTCACGTAGGCAGTCATGTCGTTGCGGGCGTAGTCGTGCGCCAGGTTGAACATGCTGTGCCACATGTTGTGAATGCCGGCCAGGGTGATGAACTGGTGCTTGTAGCCCATGGCGGACAGTTCGCGCTGGAACTTGGCGATGGTCGCGTCGTCCAGGTTTTTCTTCCAGTTGAAGGAAGGCGAGCAGTTGTACGACAGCAGTTGGTCCGGGTATTCCTTTTTGATCGCTTCAGCGAAACGACGGGCTTCTTCCAGATCCGGCTTGGCGGTTTCGCACCAGATCAGGTCGGCGTACGGCGCGTAAGCCAGGCCGCGGGCAATTGCCTGGTCCAGACCGGCACGGACCTTGTAGAAGCCTTCCTGAGTGCGCTCGCCAGTCACGAACGGCTGGTCATACGGGTCGCAATCGGAGGTCAGCAGGTCAGCAGCGTTAGCGTCGGTACGGGCCAGAATGATGGTCGGCGTACCGGCAACGTCGGCAGCCAGACGCGCAGCGGTCAGCTTCTGCACGGCTTCCTGGGTAGGAACCAGTACTTTGCCGCCCATGTGACCGCATTTTTTCACGGAAGCCAGTTGGTCTTCGAAGTGAACGCCGGCGGCGCCTGCTTCGATCATGCTCTTCATCAGCTCGTATGCGTTCAGAACGCCGCCGAAACCGGCTTCAGCGTCCGCCACGATTGGCGCGAAGTAGTCGATGTAGCCATCGTCGCCCGGGTTCTTGCCGGCTTTCCACTGGATCTGGTCAGCACGTCGGAACGAGTTGTTGATGCGCTTGACCACGGTTGGCACCGAGTCCACCGGGTACAGCGACTGATCCGGGTACATCGATTCGGCGGAGTTGTTGTCCGCAGCCACCTGCCAGCCCGACAGGTAGATCGCCTGGATGCCGGCTTTGACCTGCTGAACAGCCTGGCCGCCGGTCAGGGCGCCCATGCAGTTGACGAAGTCTTTCTCTGGGCGGAAGGACGGCTTGGCACCCTGGGTGACCAGGTTCCACAGCTTCTCGGCGCCCATTTTCGCAAAGGTGTGCTCAGGTTGAACCGAGCCACGCAGACGGACGACGTCAGCAGCGGAGTAAGTGCGTGTCACGCCTTTCCAGCGCGGGTTTTCAGCCCAGTCTTTTTCAAGGGCTGCAATTTGCTGTTCGCGTGTCAGTGCCATGGAGATAAACCTCGTCGCGTCTTTATGAAAAGTTGTTCTGCGGTGGAAAATTCCTGCGCTCGCTGACCAGAAGCTTAGGTGCTCAAGTCGGATTCGGCGGGGTAGGCGACGGGATGAACGATGGGCTCGAGGGGAAGTGAGCAGGTAAAGGCGCAACTGGCGGGCGCATTCGGGCGTCGTGGGCCTTTATACGAACTGCAGTGTGATGCCGGGTTACCCAATTACGCTTCCGTCCCTCGGGACAACTTCGTTCCAGTCGGCAACCTCGTCAAACACACCTTGTGGGCGGTACAGACACGAAGCGGTTCGCGGGGTGGGTGCGAACATCGTTTCGAAGGCCCTTGCCAGGGCCTCTGATTAGCGGGAGCGAGGCCATCATGCCTTCGCTTTTTTGCCTCGTCAAACGTTTTGTAGTGCTTTTTTTAAAGCACTACATCTTTCGTCTAATACGACTAATCAGTCAATTTTCGGTGCTTTAGTCCAAAGCGTCGACTTTCACCCGTAAAGTCATGTCATCCCGGCCTTGAGTCGCGTAGCTGCGGCTCTGGCTCTGTTTGTCGGACTGGGTTTCACGGTTTATCCCGGCGAGGGTGATCCATTCGCCAAGGCGACCGCTGACCGTTGTGTCGGTACTTTGTACGTTCACTACATCGGGACGTTCCTGGCTCATGCGGTCACGATTGGTGCTGATTGACAGATGAACGATGTCGCCGGTGACGCTGGCGGTGACATAAAAGCCCTGTGTGACGTTGCGATATTGCGTCTGGCTGCTGTAGTCGCCGTACGAGTTGCTCTGGCTGCTGGTGATCGGCACGCTCTGGCCGACCTGGATCAGTGCCGGTGCACCTTCGCTGGCCTGAATCTGCTGAATGCCGCCATCACGGCTGGCGGTGCTGTAGTTGATGATCCGGGTCTGTTGGTCGCCGGTGTTCTGCTGGTTGTTTTCGTTGGTATCGACAGTGATCAGCAGGCGTTTGGGGGCGGTATCGAGTTGGGTGATCAGTGCCTTGAGTTCCTGGATCTTGTCCGGCTCGGCCTTGATGATCAGTTGATTGCCATAGGCGCTGACCTGACCGTCTTTGCTCATGAAGTCTTGCGCCATCGGCAGCATGTCGGCGCTGGTGCGGTACTTGAGGGGCACGATTTCAGTGGCCGCCATCACCGATAAGCTGCAACCGAGCAGCAGGGTGGTGAGCAGGGTGCGTAGGGACATGTCCGTTATCTCCGCTTTTGAAAGGCTTGATATTGCCAGTTTGTCGGCCTGGGGTGGGGCAAGTTGAATCGTAGACAGCAAAACGCCCCGTCATCGGTGGATGGCGGGGCGTTTTGAGATGCGCTCAAGGGCCTCTTCACGAGCAAGCCGGCACACAGTCGATCTCTGCTGGGCACAAAAGCTGTGTTCGCTGGAGATTCCCGGTGGGGCGGCTTGCTCGCGAAAGCCGCGCTGCGGTATCACGCCGAGTGGCGAACCATATCGACATGCGGAATCCCTGCTTCCAGGAACTCCTCGCTGACCAGGTTGAAGCCAAGACGCTCGTAGAACGCCGTGGCCTGCACCTGTGCGCTGAGCATCTGCTGCTTCAGGCCGCGCTCTTCAGCTTCAGCGATGACCGCTTGCATCAGGGCGTCACCGACCTTCATGCCGCGCCAGTCTTTGAGTACCGACACGCGACCAATGTGCCCATCGGGCAGCAGGCGCGCAGTGCCGATCGGAAAGTCGCCTTCGAATGCCAGAAAATGCACGGCGGTCGCGTCATCCGCGTCCCACTCAAGTTCAGGTGGTACCGATTGTTCGGCGATAAACACCGTTTCACGAATGCGCCGGATCTCGGCGATGTCCTTCTGCCAGTCTGCGACACGTACGCGAATTTTATTCATCGGCAAACCCCAGGCTGCCTTGCTTGACCAGTTCACACAGCAGGCCGCGACCGTCTTCATCGCTCAGCCACTCGCCGAGGTTGTCGGTGTGCAAGGCGTCGGCGGCGCAGATCAGTTTCAGCAGTTCGCGCAGCTTGCCTGGCAGATAACGGCTCTGGCCACTGGCGAACAGCAGCAGATCGTCATCGACTTCCGACCAGGCCAGACGCGCGCTTGGGTTGCGGACCAGCACGGCGCCATCTTGCAGAGCGCTGAGGAAGTCTTCTTCTTCGACATCTTCCGGGCCGGCCACCAGTTCCGGGTAGCGTGGCTCGGTCATGTACTGGCCGAACCAGGTCAGCAACAGGCGTTCGTCGCTCATGTGTTCGGCGAGCAGGGCTTTCAGGCGATCCAGTGCGTCGTGTTGAATCTGGTGCGGGTCGCTGGCCGGCTGCGCGTCGGCATCGGTGTAGCGCTCTTCGTCAGTCAGGAACTGGCTGAGGAAGTCGGTGAAGTGGGTCAGTACTTCAGAGGCGCTTGGGGCGCGGAAGCCGACCGAGTAGGTCATGCAGTTATCCACGGCCACGCCGCAGTGGGCCAGGCGCGGCGGCAGGTAGAGCATGTCGCCCGGTTCCAGAACCCACTCTTCGGTTTCGTGGAATTCGGCGAGGATGCGCAGATCCGCGTGTTGCAGCAGCGGGCTCTCGGAGTCGCACATCTGGCCGATTTTCCAGTTGCGCTTGCCGTGACCCTGCAGCAGGAACACGTCGTAGTTATCGAAGTGCGGACCGACGCTGCCACCCGGCGCGGCGAAGCTGATCATCACGTCGTCGACGCGCCAGCTCGGCAGGAAGCGGAAGTTTTCCAACAGTTCGCTGACTTCTGGCACGAACTGGTCGACCGCTTGGACCAGCAGGGTCCACTCTTTTTCCGGCAGCTTGCTGAATTCGTCTTCAGCGAACGGGCCGCGACGCAGTTCCCATGGGCGCTCGCCGTGCTCGATCACCAGGCGCGACTCGACTTCTTCTTCCAGGGCCAGGCCGGCCAGTTCGTCGGCGTCGATCGGGCTTTCGAAATCAGGAATCGCCTGACGGATCAGCAGTGGCTTTTTCTGCCAGTAGTCGCGCAGGAATTCGCGCGCCGTGAGGCCGCCCAGAAGTTGAAGAGGAATATCGGAATTCATATGTAACCTATTGAAAAAAAGCACTTTTCAGACGGGAATAAAAACGCCCGGCGCGGCCGGGCGTCTCAAACGGGTCAAGCGGTCGATCAGATGCGTTTGGCTTGCGCTACAGCGTTACCGATGTAGTTGGCCGGGGTCAGTTGCTTGAGCTCGGCTTTCGCTTCGGCTGGCATGTCCAGACCGTCGATGAAAGTCTGCAGTGCTTCAGGGCTGATGCCCTTGCCGCGGGTCAGTTCTTTCAGCTTTTCGTACGGGTTTTCGATGTTGTAGCGGCGCATCACGGTCTGGATCGGCTCAGCCAATACTTCCCAGCAAGCGTCGAGGTCGGCAGCAATCTTCTGCTCGTTGAGCTCAAGCTTGCTGATGCCTTTGAGGCTGGCTTCGTAAGCGATCACGCTGTGAGCGAAGCCGACGCCGAGATTGCGCAGTACGGTGGAGTCGGTCAGGTCGCGCTGCCAGCGAGAGATTGGCAGTTTGCTCGCCAAGTGCTGGAACAGTGCGTTGGCGATACCCAGATTGCCTTCGGAGTTTTCGAAGTCGATCGGGTTGACCTTGTGCGGCATGGTCGACGAACCGATTTCGCCAGCGATGGTGCGCTGTTTGAAATAACCCAGGGAAATGTAGCCCCAGATGTCACGGTCGAAGTCGATCAGGATGGTGTTGAAGCGCGCAATGGCGTCGAACAGCTCGGCGATGTAGTCGTGCGGTTCGATCTGCGTGGTGTACGGGTTGAAACCCAGGCCCAGCTCGTCTTCGATGAAGGCGCGGGCGTTGGCTTCCCAGTCGATCTGCGGGTAGGCCGACAGGTGGGCGTTGTAGTTGCCGACAGCGCCGTTGATCTTGCCCAGCAGTGGCACCGCAGCGACTTGAGTGATCTGACGCTCGAGACGGTAAACCACGTTTGCCAGTTCTTTACCCAGCGTGGTCGGCGAAGCCGGTTGACCGTGGGTACGCGACAGCATCGGCACGTCAGCGAAACGGATGGCCAGTTCGCGGATGGCGTTGGCGGTTTGGCGCATCAGCGGCAGCATCACGTCGTCACGGCCTTCGCGCAGCATCAGCGCGTGGGACAGGTTGTTGATGTCTTCGCTGGTGCAGGCAAAGTGGATGAACTCGCTGACTTTGGCCAGCTCCGGCAACTTGGCCGCCTGCTCCTTGAGCAGGTATTCGATCGCCTTGACGTCGTGGTTGGTGGTGCGCTCGATCTCTTTGACGCGTTCGGCGTGCTCCAGCGAGAAGTTTTCAGCCAGTTCATTGAGAACGGCGTTGGCCTCGGTGGAGAAGGCTGGCACTTCCGGGATGCCGGCGTGGGCGGCCAGGCGCTGGAGCCAGCGCACTTCAACCAGGACGCGGGCACGGATCAGGCCGTACTCGCTGAAAATCGGGCGCAGGGCCTGGGTTTTGCCGGCGTAGCGGCCGTCTACAGGGGAAACCGCAGTGAGCGAAGAGAGCTGCATGGGGTGTTCTCGGACAGTCGGGCAACGAAATGGGGCGCGTATCATACATGAAAAAATCCGCCGGTCCGTCGCCAACTGACCGGCGTATTACGCGTTACAGACTACAAAGCTTTTATTGCGCGACGATTTACTCGCTGCGCATCAACGGATACAGCTCTTTGAGCAGCTTGCGCCGGCTGATCACCAACTGCCAGCGATGCCCGCCGAGCTGGCGCCACAGGCGTGCTGAACGGATACCGGCCAAGAGCAGGGCGCGGATTTTCGAGGCATTGCTCGGCTGTTGCAGGTTGCGCATGTCGCCATGCACCTGAATCCGCTGGCGCAAAGTGCTCAGGGTGTCTTGGTACAGCGCGCCGCACGCGGCAACCACGTTTTCGTGGGCCGGGCCGAAGTGCTCAACTTGCGACTGGATCTGCGGCAGGCGCTTGCCGATGGTGTCGAGCATGTCGTCACGCTTGGCCAGTTGCCGCTCAAGACCGAGCATCGACAGGGCATAGCGCAATGGCTCGCGCTGCAAGGTGCTCGGGTCGCGTTCAAGCGCGCCGATCAGTGCGCGGTAGCCTTCACGCAGATTGATATCGTCGCCGCCGTACACGTCCAGCGTGTCTTTCGGGTCGCGCACCAGCAGGCTGCCGAGCATGCAGCTCAGGCCGGCCTCGTTGGTCTGGCCGGTCTTGGCGATCCGGTCGACCAGCACGGCTGCGAGAAACACGCCGCCCAGCGCCGTCAGTTGCTCCTGAGTCGGGTTCATGCCTGGCCGCTCCACGGCTCGGCGACTTCGATCACGCCGCCGCCGAGGCAGATTTCACCGTCATAGAACACCACGGACTGGCCCGGCGTCACCGCGCGTTGCGGCTCGTCGAACACTGCGCGGTAACCGCTGGCGGTTTTTTCCAGGGTGCAGGCCTGGTCGCTTTGGCGGTAACGCACTTTGGCGGTCAGGCGCAGCGGCTGGCTCAGATCGATCGGGTTGACCCAATAGATTTCCGAGGCGTGCAGGGCGCTGGAGAACAGCCATGGGTGGTTGTTGCCTTGGCCGACGATCAGCTCGTTGTTGTCCAGATCCTTGCGCAGCACGTACCACGGCTCATCGCCCGCATCTTTCAAACCGCCAATGCCCAGGCCCTGGCGCTGGCCGATGGTGTGGTACATCAAGCCGTGGTGACGGCCGATGACTTCGCCTTCGGTGGTTTTGATCTCGCCCGGTTGTGCCGGCAGGTATTGCTTGAGAAAGTCGCTGAAACGACGCTCGCCGATGAAGCAGATCCCGGTGGAATCCTTCTTCTTGGCGGTCGCCAGCTCGTATTTTTCGGCAATGGCGCGGACTGCCGGTTTTTCCAGCTCGCCGACCGGGAACAGGGTCTTGGCGATCTGTTCGCCGCCGACGGCGTGCAGGAAGTAGCTTTGATCCTTGTTCGGATCGAGGCCCTTGAGCAGTTCGGTGCGGCCATCGATGTCACGGCGGCGCACGTAGTGGCCGGTGGCAATCAGGTCGGCGCCGAGCATCATGGCGTAGTCCAGGAACGCCTTGAACTTGATCTCGCGGTTGCACAGGATGTCCGGGTTCGGCGTGCGACCGGCCTTGTATTCGGCCAGGAAGTGCTCGAACACGTTGTCCCAGTACTCGGCGGCGAAGTTGGCAGTGTGCAGTTTGATGCCGATCTTGTCGCACACGGCCTGAGCGTCCGCCAGGTCGTCCATGGCGGTGCAATATTCCGTTCCGTCGTCTTCTTCCCAGTTCTTCATGAACAGGCCTTCCACTTCAAAGCCCTGCTCGATCAGCAGGAGAGCGGAAACGGAAGAGTCCACGCCGCCGGACATGCCGACAATGACGCGCTTCTTGGATGTGTCAGAAGGGGCTGGATCACGCATAGGGATTCAATGAGTGTCTTGAAAAAGGACGCGATTCTATCAGGCTCACGGCCTCAAGGCTAAAGAGAAGGGCGGATCAGTTCGAGGCCGAAGTGATGGCCGGCCAGATAATCATCGATGCAGCGGATGATCAGCTCGCTGCGCCAGTTATCGCGCTGGGCGATTAATTCGTCGCGGGTCAGCCACTTGGCGCCGACGATGCCGTCGTCGAGCGGGCAATCCGGGTGGTGCTTCACGGCTTTGGCGCTGAAGCACACGCGTTGGTAGGTGACACCGTTGCTCGGTGCGGTGTACAGGTAAATGCCGATGACGCCGGTGGGTTCGACGTCCCAGCCAGTTTCCTCAAGGGTTTCGCGAATGGCAGCTTCGATCAGGGTTTCGTTCGGGTCGAGATGGCCGGCAGGCTGATTGAGTACGTTGCGCCCGGCCTTGTGCTCTTCGACCATCAGGAAGCGGCCGTTGTTCTCGACGATGGTGGCGACGGTGATGTGGGGGAGCCATTCCATAAATCTTCCTCAATCTATTGGTTGAAACCTGATCCCCTGTGGGAGCAGGCTTGCTCGCAAATACGGTTTGTCATTCAACATCTTTATTGACTGATCCAATGCATTCGCGAGCAAGCCCGCTCCCACATGGGGTCGTGTCTCAAGGATAAATGGGCCAGCGCCACAAAAAGAAACCCCGGCACTGGGCCGGGGCTTCTTTACAGCATTACAACCTTAAACCAGCGCAGCAACCGCCGCGTTGAAGGTTGCGCTTGGGCGCATGGCCTTGCTGATCAGCTCGGCATTGGCGTGGTAGTAACCGCCGATGTCCACTGGCTTGCCCTGCACGGCGTTGAGCTCGGCAACGATGGTTGCTTCGTTCTCGGTCAGGGTTTTAGCCAGGGGCGCGAACTGCGCTTGCAGTGCAGCGTCTTCGGTCTGGGCAGCCAGGGCCTGAGCCCAGTACATCGCCAGATAGAAGTGGCTGCCGCGGTTGTCGATGTTGCCGACTTTGCGCGATGGAGACTTGTTGTTGTCGAGGAACTGGCCAGTGGCCTGATCCAGAGTCTTGGACAGAACCAGCGCTTTCGGGTTGTTGTAGTTCACACCCAAATGCTCGAGGGATGCCGCCAGAGCCAGGAATTCGCCCAGCGAATCCCAGCGCAGGAAGTTCTCTTCAACCAGTTGCTGCACGTGCTTCGGTGCCGAACCGCCGGCGCCGGTTTCGAACAGGCCACCGCCGTTCATCAGCGGCACGATCGACAGCATCTTGGCACTGGTGCCCAGTTCCATGATCGGGAACAGATCGGTCAGGTAGTCGCGCAGTACGTTGCCGGTCACCGAAATGGTGTCCTTGCCTTCGCGGGTGCGCTGCAGGGTGTACTTCATCGCGTCGACCGGCGCCATGATCTGGATGTCCAGACCGGCAGTGTCGTGATCCTTCAGGTAAGCCTGAACTTTCTCGATCACTACGCCGTCGTGAGCGCGCATCGGATCGAGCCAGAAAATGGCTGGAGTGCTGCTGGCGCGAGCGCGGTTGACGGCCAGTTTGACCCAGTCCTGGATCGGCGCGTCTTTGGTCTGGCACATGCGGAAGATGTCGCCAGCTTCAACAGCCTGTTCCATCAGCAGGGTGCCTTTGCTGTCGGTCACGCGAACCACGCCGTCAGCCTTGATCTGGAAGGTCTTGTCATGCGAGCCGTACTCTTCGGCTTTCTTCGCCATCAGGCCGACGTTTGGCACGCTGCCCATGGTGGTCGGGTCGAAGGCGCCATTGGCTTTGCAGTCTTCGATCACAGCCTGGTAGATGGTCGCGTAGCAGCGATCCGGGATCACAGCCTTGGTGTCGTGCAACTGGCCGTCGGTGCCCCACATCTTGCCGGAGTCACGGATCATCGCTGGCATCGAGGCGTCGACGATAACGTCGCTCGGCACGTGCAGGTTGGTGATGCCTTTGTCGGAGTTGACCATCGCCAGCGATGGACGAGCGGCGTAGACCGCTGCCATGTCGGCTTCGATCTGCGCTTGCTGATCGCTAGGCAGGGCCTTGATACGAGCGTACAGATCGCCGATGCCGTTGTTCAGGTTGAAGCCGATCTGGGCCAGCACGTCAGCGTGCTTGGTCAGCGCGTCTTTATAGAACTCGGCAACGATCTGGCCGAACATGATCGGGTCGGAGACCTTCATCATGGTCGCTTTGAGGTGAACCGACAGCAGCACGCCTTGTGCCTTGGCGCTTTCGATTTCTGCGGCGATGAACGCGCGCAGGGCGTTTTTGCTCAACACGGCGCAGTCGAGGATCTCGCCAGCCTGAACGGTGGTTTTTTCTTTCAGGACGGTCGTGGTGCCGTCTTTGGCGATCAGCTCGATTTTCACAGCGTCAGCGGCGTCGATCAGGGCGGCTTTTTCGCTGCCGTAGAAATCGCCGGTGCTCATGTGAGCAACGTGGGACTTGGAGTCTTTGGCCCATGCGCCCATTTTGTGCGGGTGCTTGCGAGCGTAGTTCTTGACCGACAGCGGAGCGCGGCGGTCGGAGTTGCCTTCACGCAGAACCGGGTTCACGGCGCTGCCTTTGACTTTGTCGTAACGCGCCTTGGCGTCTTTGTCGGCATCGCTGGTTACGGTTTCCGGGTAGTCCGGCAGGTTGTAACCCTGAGCTTGCAGCTCTTTGATCGCGGCTTGCAGTTGTGGAACCGAAGCGCTGATGTTCGGCAGCTTGATGATATTGGCTTCAGGCGTAACGGCCAGGTCGCCCAGTTCGGCGAGGTGATCGGCTACGGCTTTGTCGCCCAGTTGCTCGGGGAAGCTGGCCAGAATGCGTGCTGCAAGAGAGATATCGCGGGTTTCCACGGCGATATCGGCCGAGGCGGTGTAAGCCTCGATGATCGGCAGCAGGGAATAGGTGGCGAGGGCTGGAGCTTCGTCGGTGAAGGTATAGATGATCTTCGAGCGGGTGGGCATATTCGGATTAACTCTCTCTTCTTTGCTAAAGCGTGCGCAGAAACTCGAGGGGCGCCGGGTAAGCGCGTTCGTTCAAAGTCATCCATGAACCGAATGTCGAGATTCTTCGCGGTGATGTTGGGTGCATCGTTGAGCGTCAAGCAGTCGGACTGCGGTAACAGTTCAACCAAACAGGCGGAAAGTCTCGTGCTAGAGAGGCCAGCCGTCGTGACCCTTTGGTCAGCGGGCGGCATTATACATAGGTAGCTGGCAATCTGCCGATGGTTCATATGCAACGATTCTCGTCCATTGGTCTAAAGGTCGCAGGGCAGGGTGGGGCGTAGAGTCTTGCGCAATGCTTGAGTTTGGCGCTTTTCCCTTTGCTTTCAGGGTTGTACGAAACGAGATGTGCCTGCGCCTTGAACAGAGGGTTTGCGTGTTGATTTAACTGGGTTACGCTCGAACCAAGCCAGATGTTCAATCCAAACAATGGAGTTCAGCATGGGTTACAAGAAGATTCAGGTTCCAGCCGTCGGCGACAAAATCACCGTCAATGCAGACCATTCTCTCAATGTTCCAGATAACCCGATCATCCCCTTCATCGAAGGTGACGGCATTGGTGTTGACATCAGTCCGGTGATGATCAAGGTTGTCGATGCTGCAGTTCAAAAGGCATACGGCGGCAAACGCAAGATTTCCTGGATGGAAGTCTTCGCCGGGGAAAAAGCCACTCAGGTTTACGATCAGGACACCTGGCTGCCTCAGGAAACGCTCGACGCAGTCAAGGATTACGTGGTTTCCATCAAAGGCCCGCTGACCACCCCGGTCGGTGGCGGCATCCGCTCGCTGAACGTGGCTCTGCGTCAGCAACTCGATTTGTACGTCTGCCTGCGTCCGGTGCGCTGGTTCGAAGGTGTGCCAAGCCCGGTGAAAAAGCCTGGCGACGTCGACATGACCATCTTTCGCGAGAACTCCGAGGATATCTACGCTGGCATCGAGTGGAAGGCCGGTTCGCCGGAAGCCACCAAGGTCATCAAATTCCTTAAAGAAGAAATGGGCGTCACCAAGATCCGTTTCGACGAAAACTGCGGTATCGGCGTCAAGCCGGTTTCCCTCGAGGGCACCAAGCGCCTGGCGCGCAAGGCGCTGCAGTATGTGGTCGATAACGACCGCGATTCGCTGACTATCGTGCACAAAGGCAACATCATGAAGTTCACCGAAGGTGCCTTCAAGGAATGGGCCTACGAAGTGGCCGCCGAAGAGTTCGGCGCGACCCTGCTCGACGGCGGTCCGTGGATGCAGTTCAAGAACCCGAAAACCGGCAAGAACGTCATCGTCAAGGATGCCATCGCCGACGCCATGCTCCAGCAGATCCTGCTGCGCCCGGCCGAATACGATGTGATCGCCACCCTAAACCTCAATGGCGACTACCTCTCCGACGCTCTGGCGGCGGAAGTGGGCGGTATCGGTATCGCGCCGGGCGCTAACCTGTCCGACACCGTAGCGATGTTCGAAGCCACCCACGGTACTGCGCCGAAGTACGCCGGCAAGGATCAGGTCAACCCGGGTTCTCTGATTCTTTCGGCGGAAATGATGCTGCGTCACATGGGCTGGACCGAAGCGGCGGATCTGATCATCAAGGGCACCAACGGCGCCATCAGTGCCAAGACCGTGACTTATGACTTCGAGCGTCTGATGGATGGGGCCAAACTGGTGTCGTCTTCGGGCTTCGGTGATGCGCTGATCTCGCATATGTAAGAACTGCAAGCATGCAAATAACCGCCCCTCTCGGATAATAGAGGGGCGGTTTTTTATGGCTGAAGGTTTTGACGCGTCAACTGGTAACTTTTTGTTCTCGAAAGGTGTCCGGGACTGTTTCTTTTTCTTCTGTGGCTACGACCGCTGTAATATTGACCGCGTGCAGGCCTTTGGGCCCCTGAGCGATCACGAAGCTTACGGCCTGCCCAGCCTTGAGGGTTTTATACCCGTCCATTTCAATGGCGGAGTAGTGCGCAAAGAAATCAATATCTTTGCCAGCCTCGTCTAGACCTTCACGGGCGTCGGTATTGATGAACCCGAACCCCTTGGCATTGTTGAACCATTTCACCTTGCCGACAGCCATGCTCAAATCCCTCTGCAACAGACTCCAACGCTGGAGTATCATCCAGGACATCCGCAATCTAATCCGTTAAAAGGATTGACTCCGCGGATCTTTTTTACCCACTGTGGGCTCTATTGGTTGTAACACCGTTTTCCCGATAGTCAAGGTGACCGGGCAGTCGGAGTTGAAAACGTGTACAGCCGCCCCCACCACTGTATTTGCACAACTGACGAACCTTTCTTTCCATGCATGCAATCAGCCAGATTCGACTAACATTCAATCAGGATCGCCCGCTTCTCCAAAAGGATCTTCCAGAGGAGCACGACGACGATTCGGCAGGCGTTGCTGTTCAGGAAGCAAAGCCTGCGTTACAGGCGCCGCCGATGTACAAGGTGGTTTTGTTCAACGATGACTACACACCGATGGATTTCGTCGTCGAAGTGCTCGAGGTGTTTTTTAACCTGAATCGCGAGCTGGCGACCAAGGTCATGCTGGCCGTCCACACAGAAGGGCGGGCAGTATGTGGAGTGTTTACCCGCGACATCGCCGAGACAAAGGCCATGCAGGTCAACCAGTACGCCAGGGAAAGCCAGCATCCGCTACTCTGTGAAATCGAGAAGGACGGTTAATCGCCGACCACTTGGGTATGAGGTGAAGCTATGTTAAACCGCGAGCTCGAAGTCACCCTCAATCTTGCCTTCAAGGAGGCTCGTTCGAAGCGTCATGAGTTCATGACCGTCGAACACCTCCTGTTGGCCTTATTGGACAATGAGGCTGCCGCCACCGTTTTGCGTGCCTGCGGCGCAAACCTCGACAAACTCAAGCATGACCTGCAGGAGTTCATCGACTCCACCACGCCATTGATCCCCGTTCATGACGAAGATCGCGAAACCCAGCCAACCCTGGGCTTCCAGCGTGTACTGCAGCGTGCTGTTTTTCACGTACAGAGCTCGGGCAAACGCGAAGTGACTGGCGCCAATGTGCTGGTTGCAATCTTCAGTGAGCAAGAGAGTCAGGCCGTGTTTCTGCTGAAACAGCAGAGCGTTGCGCGCATCGATGTCGTCAACTACATCGCTCACGGCATTTCCAAAGTGCCGGGGCATGGCGATCACTCTGAAGGTGAGCAAGACATGCAGGACGACGAGGGCGGTGAGTCTTCTTCTTCAGGCAATCCTCTGGATGCTTATGCCAGCAACCTCAACGAACTCGCGCGTCAGGGGCGGATTGATCCGCTGGTCGGCCGTGAGTCGGAAGTCGAGCGTGTCGCGCAGATCCTGGCGCGGCGGCGCAAAAACAATCCGCTGTTGGTCGGCGAGGCTGGCGTGGGTAAAACCGCGATTGCCGAAGGCCTGGCCAAACGCATTGTCGACAACCAGGTCCCTGATCTGTTGGCCAGCAGCGTTGTTTACTCGCTCGATCTCGGTGCTCTGCTCGCGGGCACCAAGTATCGCGGTGATTTCGAGAAGCGCTTCAAGGCGTTGCTCAATGAGCTGAAAAAGCGTCCTCAGGCGATCCTGTTCATCGACGAGATCCACACCATCATTGGTGCTGGCGCTGCGTCCGGTGGTGTCATGGACGCTTCGAATCTGCTCAAGCCACTGCTGTCGTCTGGCGATATTCGCTGCATCGGCTCGACCACGTTTCAGGAGTTTCGCGGCATCTTCGAGAAGGATCGTGCTTTGGCGCGGCGCTTCCAGAAGGTCGATGTCGTCGAGCCGTCGGTGGAAGACACTATCGGTATCCTGCGCGGCCTGAAGGGTCGTTTCGAGGCGCACCACAACATCGAGTACAGCGATGAGTCGTTGCGTGCCGCCGCTGAACTGGCGTCGCGTTACATCAATGATCGACACATGCCGGACAAGGCCATCGACGTGATCGATGAGGCGGGTGCCTACCAGCGTTTGCAACCGGTCGAGAAGCGCGTCAAGCGTATCGAAGTGCCGCAGGTTGAAGATATCGTGGCGAAAATCGCGCGTATTCCGCCGAAGCACGTCACCAGTTCCGATAAGGAACTGCTGCGTAACCTGGAGCGTGACCTCAAGCTGACGGTGTTTGGTCAGGATGCGGCGATCGACTCGCTGTCCACTGCGATCAAGCTGTCCCGTGCCGGCCTCAAGTCGCCTGATAAACCGGTGGGGTCGTTCCTTTTCGCAGGGCCTACCGGTGTCGGTAAAACCGAAGCCGCGCGGCAACTGGCCAAGGCGTTGGGGATCGAACTGGTTCGCTTCGACATGTCCGAATACATGGAACGTCACACCGTATCGCGTCTGATCGGTGCCCCTCCAGGTTATGTCGGCTTCGATCAGGGCGGTCTGTTGACCGAAGCGATCACCAAGCAGCCGCATTGCGTATTGCTGCTCGATGAAATCGAGAAGGCGCACCCGGAAGTCTTCAACCTGCTGCTGCAGGTGATGGACCACGGTACGCTCACTGACAACAACGGGCGCAAAGCGGACTTCCGCAACGTGATCGTGATCATGACCACCAACGCTGGTGCCGAAACGGCAGCTCGTGCTTCGATTGGTTTCACCCATCAGGACCACTCGTCCGATGCGATGGAAGTGATCAAGAAGAGCTTCACGCCGGAATTCCGCAACCGTCTGGACACCATTATCCAGTTTGGTCGCCTCAGTCATGAGGTCATCAAAAGTGTGGTGGACAAGTTCCTTACCGAGCTTCAGGCGCAGTTGGAAGACAAGCGTGTGCTGCTGGAAGTTACCGATGCGGCGCGCAGTTGGCTGGCGGCGGGTGGTTACGACTCTGCCATGGGCGCTCGTCCGATGGCGCGTCTGATCCAGGACAAGATCAAGCGTCCGCTGGCGGAGGAGATTCTGTTTGGCGAGCTGGCCGAGCATGGCGGTGTGGTTCACATCGACATCAAGGACGGTGAAATGACGTTTGACTTCGAAACCACGGCTGAGATGGCCTGACGGCTTGGTGTTGATTGGGAAGGCGCCTTCGGGCGCCTTTTTTGTTTTTTTTGGGGGGGGGGTGGGGTTTTTGGGTTTTGGGTGAATATCCGTTGCTGCGGTGATGGCTTATTACGGTTTCGCCCTTACGGCGACTCACTTTTTTTCAAACGCCAAAAAAAGTAAGCAAAAAACGCTTGCTCCTACGTTCGGCCCGCTCGCTGGGGCTCGGGGTTCCTTCGCTCCGGGATCGATCCGGGCGCAGCGCCTACGGTTTGCTTCGCTGCACCTCCTCTCGCTGTGTTTGGCTTCGCCAAACGGTCGCTGCGCTCCCACCCCCGGATCAATCCCTCCACTCAGCCTTCCGACGTCGCCTTGCAGATCAAAAACTGCAGCCGAGCTAACGCTCATCCTGTTGAGCAGTGAAAAGCGGGCGCTGTTTGCTGTTGGTTTTTTGTGGGCGCTGGCTTGCCAGCGATGGCGGCCTGCGAGCCGACCATCTCTGACTAATCGCGCCCAATCCAGCTGTGGGGGCGAGCTTGCTGGCGAAGACGGCTTACCAGCCACCGAATTTTCACTGAACACACCCAGTCCCCATGTAGGAGCTGCCGAAGGCTGCGATCTTTTGATCTGTTGCTCAACCGTAGCGAGGGAGCACTGAGTCTCAGCGAAGTGCCGTGCGTCAGGGGCAAAGCCTTTTGGTGTTTTTTTGCTGGGCCGGCACTCCGGCGTTTGAAAAAGGGATCCGCAGCAGCGGATATACACACAAAACCATTAAAGTGCAGACACAAAAACGCCCGGCATAAACCGGGCGTTCTGTATTGACTTGATTAGCGAGCGCGGTAAGTGATGCGCCCTTTGCTCAAGTCATAGGGCGTCAGCTCGACGCGCACTTTGTCACCGGTAAGAATACGAATGTAGTTCTTGCGCATCTTGCCGGAAATATGCGCGGTTACGACGTGCCCATTTTCCAACTCCACACGAAACATGGTGTTGGGCAGGGTGTCGACGACAGTGCCTTCCATTTCGAAGCTGTCTTCTTTCGACATGCAGTAAAGCCCTCGGTATCCAATGAATGGCCCGGTGCAACTGCGCCAGGCAAAAGCGGCGTGCATTGTGCCCGAAAAATGGCGTTTACGCCAAGGGGTTTAGGGTTTGGGTTTAGTTCAGGATCACCCAGCGCTGATTAATCAGCAGTTCGATGGGGCGATACTGGGTCTTGTAGTTCATCTTTTTGCAGTTCTTGATCCAGTAACCCAGGTAAACCGCCTCAAGCCCCATGCGTTGGCTTTCGGCAATTTGCCACAGGATGGCGAAGCGGCCCAGGCTGCGGCGCTCTTCGGCGGGCTCGTAGAAGGTGTACACCGCTGACAAGCCGTTTGGTAGCAAATCGGTCACTGCCACCGCCAGCAACCGTCCGTCGAGACGAAATTCGTAAAAGCGCGAGAAGGGCAGGTCGCGAACCAGAAACGTGGAGAATTGATCGCGGCTCGGCGGATACATGTCGCCGTCAGCGTGACGCTGTTCGATGTAGCGCTGGTACAGGTCGAAATATTCTTCGCTGAATTTGGGTTTGGCCGGATGAACCTGCAAATCGGCGTTGCGCTTGAAAATGCGCTTTTGCTGACGATTGGGGGTGAACAGCGCCACCGGAATGCGTGCAGGCACGCACGCATTGCAATTCTGGCAATGGGGGCGATACAGATGATCGCCGCTGCGACGAAAGCCCATTTCCGACAGATCTGCGTAAACATGCACATCCATGGGCTGGCTCGGATCGAGAAACAGGGTCGTGGCCTGCTCCTCGGGCAGATAACTGCAAGAGTGGGGCTGAGTGGCATAGAACTTCAAACGCGCCAACTCGGTCATGATCAACCCTCGGGGTAAGCTGGTGAATTAAGTGTAAGCCACGCGCGCAAAAGTCGCTCAGCAAACCCAGGTCGCATCATTGGGCTGATCCAGATGCCGAGCCAGATATTCCGCGAATTCGTGGCGGGGAATCGCCCGGGCGCCAAGGCTGTGCAGATGATCGGTCGGCATCTGGCAGTCGATCAGCACAAAACCCGAGTCCTTCAGGTGCTGCACCAAGGTGGCAAAGCCATATTTGGAGGCGTTATCCGCGCGGCTGAACATCGATTCACCAAAAAACAGCTGTCCCATCGCCAAGCCATACAGGCCGCCGACCAGTTTGCCCTGATCCCGGACTTCCACTGAATGAGCGAAGCCGCGCCGATGCAATTCAATGTAGGCCTCCTGCATGGCTTCGGTGATCCAGGTGCCATCGGCATAGTCCCGTGGGGCGGCGCAGGCGTGGATCACCGCCTCAAAGTCCTGATCGAAGGTGACCTGGTAGCGTGCTTTGCGCAGTAATTTGCCGAGGCTGCGCGAGACATGCAGTTCGTCGGGAAATAGCACGGTGCGAGGGTCTGGTGACCACCAAAGAATAGGCTGGCCCTCGGAAAACCATGGGAAGCAGCCATGACGATAAGCCTGAATCAGGCGATCGGCGGACAGATCGCCGCCCGCGGCGAGCAGTCCATTGGGGTCGCGCATGGCCTTTTCCAGCGGCGGAAAAGTCAGGGAATTACGTTGTAACCAAGTCAGCATGGCATCCAGGCTTGCAGAAGGGGAGGGTGATGTGGGCTGTTAGCCCGCGCTAAAGTGTGCCGCTAAATGGCGCGAATGTCGTGCCGATCCTGCCTGACGTTTGCAGTGTTGCAACTTGGCAAGCTTGATGCGGTCGTAAGCGAGCGGCGTGGTCGGGCATGCAACAGGCTTGACGGGCAGTCAGTGACAGGTTGCGAGGTGTGGGTGGCAATGCTTCGCTATGTTCATCAAATACACCTCATAAGCCTTTGTCACAAAAGACAATGCATGCTCAAATTGAATCGCAGGTTCTGTACGCTTGGCTATGCTCAAACCTGGGCGTTGAAGCATGGCATCAGACGCACAAACCCGTACAATGCCGGGCTGTTACAGAATATTCGCTGCGTGCGATGCTTATGGCTGTGTTTATGAAAGCATCAGTGCAATGTTAAAAGTAGTCTCAGTTGTGCTCGTCAACTTTTCACCTGCCTGGATTGGGCAGTTTTTTATCGTCATTCAATAGATGGACGCGCCTTGGGCGCAGGAAAAGAAGCGTTTTGAAGAAATCCACCGAAGCACCAAAAACAGTCGTTCCGCTCTGGCGCCAGCAATTGCACTACCGGCTCAAGGAAGGTGCATTGATCGCCATCGGCGCTTTGTGCCTGTTCCTGATGATGGCCTTGCTGACCTACGGCAAGGACGATCCGGGCTGGAGCCACAACAGCAAGATCGACGACGTACAGAATTTCGGCGGCCCGGCGGGCTCTTACAGCGCCGATATCCTGTTCATGGTGCTCGGTTATTTTGCCTATATCTTCCCCTTGCTACTGGCGATCAAGGCCTATCAGATCTTCCGTCAGCGCCACGAGCAGTGGCAGTGGAGCGGCTGGCTGTTCTCCTGGCGGCTGATCGGTCTGGTGTTTCTGGTGTTGTCCGGCGCTGCGCTGGCACACATCCATTTTCACGCCGCGACCGGTCTGCCGGCCGGTGCCGGCGGTGCCTTGGGCGAGAGTCTCGGCGATCTGGCGAAGAATGCGCTGAATATCCAGGGCAGCACGCTGCTGTTCATCGCGCTGTTTCTGTTCGGCCTGACCGTCTTCACCGACTTGTCGTGGTTCAAGGTGATGGACATCACTGGCAAGATCACCCTCGACCTGTTCGAGCTGTTTCAGGGCGCGCTCAACCGCTGGTGGTCGGCGCGCACCGAACGCAAGCAACTGGTTGCACAACTGCGTGAAGTCGATGACCGAGTCCATGATGTCGTTGCTCCGACTGTCACCGACAAACGTGAGCAGGCCAAGGTCAAAGAGCGCTTGATCGAACGCGAGCAGGCCCTGAGCAAACACATGTCCGAGCGCGAGAAACAGGTGCCGCCGGTCATCGCGCCAGCCCCGGTCAAGGCGCCGGAGCCAAGCAAGCGTGTGCAGAAAGAGAAGCAGGCGCCGTTGTTCGTTGACAGCGCCGTGGAAGGCACTTTGCCGCCAATCTCGATCCTCGACCCGGCGGAAAAGAAACAACTCAATTACTCGCCGGAGTCCCTGGCTGCGGTCGGCCACCTTCTGGAGATCAAACTCAAGGAGTTCGGTGTCGAGGTGTCCGTGGATTCGATTCACCCGGGCCCGGTGATTACCCGTTATGAAATTCAGCCCGCCGCCGGCGTCAAGGTCAGCCGCATCGCCAACCTGGCGAAAGACCTTGCGCGCTCCCTGGCCGTGACCAGTGTGCGTGTGGTCGAAGTCATTCCGGGCAAGACCACGGTCGGTATCGAGATCCCGAACGAAGACCGGCAGATCGTGCGCTTCTCCGAAGTGCTGTCGACGCCTGAGTACGACAACTTCAAATCGCCGGTCACGTTGGCGTTGGGTCACGATATCGGCGGCAAACCGGTCATTACCGATCTGGCGAAGATGCCGCACTTGCTGGTAGCCGGTACCACCGGTTCCGGTAAGTCGGTGGGTGTGAACGCGATGATTCTGTCGATCCTGTTCAAGTCCGGCCCGGAAGACGCCAAACTGATCATGATCGACCCGAAAATGCTTGAGCTGTCGATCTACGAAGGCATTCCGCATTTGCTCTGCCCGGTGGTCACCGACATGAAGGACGCCGCCAATGCCCTGCGCTGGAGCGTCGCGGAGATGGAGCGTCGCTACAAGCTGATGGCGAAGATGGGCGTGCGTAACCTGTCCGGCTTCAACGCCAAGGTCAAGGAAGCGCAGGATGCCGGAGAGCCGTTGAGCGATCCGCTGTACAAGCGTGAAAGCATTCATGACGAAGCGCCGCTGCTGAGCAAGCTGCCGACCATCGTCGTGGTCGTCGATGAATTCGCCGACATGATGATGATCGTCGGCAAGAAGGTTGAGGAGTTGATTGCCCGGATCGCGCAGAAGGCGCGTGCCGCGGGTATTCACCTGATCCTTGCGACCCAGCGGCCTTCGGTGGACGTGATCACCGGTCTGATCAAGGCCAACATTCCGACGCGTATGGCGTTCCAGGTGTCGAGCAAGATCGACTCGCGGACCATCATCGACCAGGGCGGCGCCGAACAACTGCTTGGCCACGGTGACATGCTCTACATGCCACCGGGCACCAGCCTGCCTATTCGGGTTCACGGCGCGTTCGTTTCCGACGATGAAGTACACCGCGTGGTTGAAGCGTGGAAACTGCGCGGCGCACCGGAGTACAACGACGACATCCTCAACGGTGTCGAAGAGGCGGGCAGCGGCTTTGAGGGCAGCAGCGGTGGTGGCGACGGCGATGATCCGGAAGCCGATGCGCTATATGACGAAGCGGTTCAGTTCGTCCTCGAAAGCCGCCGCGCATCGATTTCCGCGGTGCAGCGCAAGCTGAAAATCGGCTACAACCGCGCCGCGCGAATGATCGAGGCCATGGAAATGGCCGGTGTCGTCACTTCAATGAACACCAATGGGTCGCGTGAAGTCCTGGCTCCGGGCCCGGTACGCGACTGATTCAGCGCCCCTGATGACTAACAAAAGGACGGTGCAATGATGCGCCGTCCCCTCCCAACGAGTATTCAAGAGGACTCCCATGCGTCTTATCCGCATGCTGTTGCCAGTACTGGCTTTGACCACACTCACGGCCCACGCCGATGACAAGGACGTGGCTCGTCTGACCCAATTGCTGGAAACCTCCAAGACCCTGACTGCTAACTTCTCGCAACTGACCCTCGACGGCAGCGGCACTCAGTTGCAGGAAACCACCGGTGACATGACCCTGCAGCGCCCGGGCCTGTTTTACTGGCACACCAATGCGCCGGCCGAGCAGACCATGGTCTCCGACGGCAAGAAAGTCACCCTGTGGGACCCGGATCTGGAACAGGCCACCATCAAGAAGCTCGACGAACGTCTGACCCAGACTCCAGCGCTGCTGCTGTCGGGTGACGTGTCGAAAATCAGCCAGAGCTTCGACATCTCGGCGAAAGAGGCGGGTGGCGTGATCGACTTCACCCTCAAGCCGAAAACCAAGGACACCCTGTTCGACAGCCTGCGTCTGTCGTTCCGCAACGGTCTGCTCAATGACATGCAACTGATCGACAGCGTTGGTCAGCGCACCAACATCCTGTTTACCGGGGTGAAGGCCAACGAAGCGGTGCCGGCGTCCAAGTTCAAGTTCGACATCCCGAAAGGTGCCGACGTCATTCAGGAATAAGCTCCCACAGGAGCAATCATCGGTCTCAAGATCTACTAGAGGTTTCAACGGTACGTGATGGATCTGTTTCGCAGTGCACCGATTGCCCAGCCGCTGGCCGCGCGTTTACGTGCGACCAATCTGGATGAGTATGTCGGTCAGGAGCACGTGCTCGCTCGCGGCAAGCCTCTGCGTGAGGCGCTGGAGCAGGGTGCCCTGCATTCGATGATCTTCTGGGGGCCGCCGGGCGTGGGCAAGACCACGCTGGCGCGGTTGCTCGCCGAAGTCTCGGACGCGCACTTCGAAACAGTCTCGGCAGTTCTCGCCGGGGTCAAAGAGATCCGTCAGGCTGTTGAAATCGCCAAGCAGCAGGCCGGCCAGTACGGCAAGCGCACGATTTTGTTCGTCGATGAAGTGCACCGCTTCAACAAGTCCCAGCAGGATGCATTTCTGCCGTACGTTGAAGACGGCACGCTGATTTTCATCGGCGCCACCACCGAAAACCCTTCGTTCGAACTGAACAACGCCTTGTTGTCGCGGGCTCGCGTCTACGTGCTGAAAAGCCTCGACGAGGCGGCGCTGCGCAAGCTTGTACACCGCGCGCTCAGCGAAGAGCGTGGCTTGGGCAAGCGCAACCTGACGTTGAGCGATGAAGGCTTCCAGATGCTGTTGTCCGCCGCCGATGGCGATGGGCGGCGGCTGCTTAATCTCCTGGAGAACGCTTCGGATCTGGCCGAAGACGACAGCGAGATCGGCATCGAACTCCTGCAAAGTCTGCTCGGTGACACCCGTCGTCGCTTCGACAAGGGCGGTGAGGCGTTCTATGACCAGATATCCGCGCTGCACAAATCAGTGCGTGGTTCCAATCCGGATGGCGCGCTGTACTGGTTTGCACGGATGATCGACGGCGGTTGCGACCCGCTGTACCTGGCCCGGCGCGTGGTGCGCATGGCCAGCGAAGATATCGGCAATGCCGACCCGCGTGCCCTCAGCCTTTGCCTGGCGGCGTGGGAAGTGCAAGAACGCCTCGGCAGTCCGGAAGGCGAGTTGGCGGTGGCTCAGGCCATTACGTATCTGGCCTGCGCACCGAAAAGCAATGCGGTGTACATGGGCTTCAAAACCGCTTTGCGCGCGGCCGCTGAAAACGGCTCGCTGGAGGTGCCGCTGCATCTGCGCAACGCACCGACCAAGCTGATGAAACAACTGGGCTACGGCGACGAATACCGTTATGCCCATGACGAGCCGGACGCCTATGCGGCCGGCGAAGACTATTTCCCGGAAGAACTCGAGCCGATTCCCTTCTATCAGCCGGTGCCGCGTGGCCTGGAATTGAAGATCGGCGAGAAGCTCAATCACCTTGCCCAACTCGACCGTTTAAGCCCAAGACAGCGGAGAAAATAGTGATTCCATTGATAGTTGCGGTCTCCATCGGCGGGGCCGCCGGTACATTGTTGCGCTTTGTTACCGGCAATTGGATCAATGCCAATTGGCCGCGGCACTTCTATACCGCGACGCTGGCCGTTAATATCGTGGGCTGTCTGCTGATTGGCGCGTTGTACGGCCTGTTTTTGATCCGCCCGGACGTGCCGATTGAGTTGCGTGCCGGGTTGATCGTTGGCTTCCTGGGTGGGCTGACGACTTTTTCATCCTTTTCACTGGATACGGTGCGCCTGCTGGAAAGCGGGCAAGTGCCGCTGGCCCTGGGCTATGCGGCGCTCAGCGTATTCGGCGGGCTGCTCGCAACGTGGGCTGGCCTGTCTTTGACCAAACTTTGATAACGAGAAACCGACATGCTCGATTCCAAACTGTTACGTAGCAACCTTCAGGACGTAGCGGACCGCCTGGCTTCCCGTGGCTTTGCCCTGGATACCGCGCGCATCGAAGCGCTGGAAGAACAGCGCAAGACCGTCCAGACCCGCACCGAAGCATTGCAGGCTGAGCGTAACGCGCGTTCCAAATCCATCGGTCAGGCCAAACAGCGTGGCGAAGACATCGCACCGCTGATGGCGGACGTCGAGCGCATGGCGGGCGAACTGAGCGCCGGCAAAGTCGAGCTGGACGCAATTCAGACCGAACTGGACTCGATCCTGCTCGGTATCCCGAACCTGCCGCACGAATCCGTGCCGGTCGGCAAAGACGAAGATGACAACGTTGAAGTGCGCCGCTGGGGCACTCCGACCGCGTTCGATTTCCCGGTTCAGGACCACGTCGCCTTGGGCGAAAAGTTCGGCTGGCTGGACTTTGAAACCGCCGCCAAACTGTCCGGCGCACGTTTTGCCCTGCTGCGTGGCCCGATCGCCCGTCTGCACCGCGCACTGGCGCAGTTCATGATCAACCTGCACGTCAACGAGCACGGCTATGAAGAGGCTTACACGCCTTATCTGGTTCAGGCTCCGGCGCTGCAAGGTACCGGTCAATTGCCGAAGTTCGAAGAAGACCTGTTCAAGATCGCTCGCGAAGGCGAAGCCGATCTGTACCTGATCCCGACGGCGGAAGTGTCGCTGACCAACATCGTCGCCGGCGAAATCGTCGATTCGAAACTGTTGCCGATCAAGTTCGTCGCCCATACACCCTGCTTCCGTAGCGAAGCCGGTGCGTCGGGCCGTGACACCCGCGGCATGATCCGTCAGCACCAGTTCGACAAGGTTGAAATGGTCCAGATCGTTGAGCCGTCGACCTCGATGCAAGCGCTGGAAGGCCTGACCGCCAACGCCGAAAAAGTCCTGCAATTGCTCGGTCTGCCGTATCGCACCCTGGCGTTGTGCACCGGCGACATGGGCTTCAGCGCCGTCAAGACTTACGACCTGGAAGTGTGGATTCCGAGCCAGGACAAATACCGCGAAATCTCGTCGTGCTCCAACTGCGGCGATTTCCAGGCCCGTCGTATGCAAGCGCGGTTCCGCAATCCGGAAACCGGCAAGCCTGAACTGGTACACACCCTCAACGGTTCCGGTCTGGCTGTTGGCCGCACGCTGGTTGCCGTGCTGGAAAACTATCAGCAGGCCGACGGTTCGATCCGCGTGCCGGACGTGCTGAAGCCTTACATGGGTGGCCTTGAGGTCATCGGCTAAATGAAATATCTGCCGCTGTTTCACAACCTGCGCGGCAGTCGTGTGTTGGTCGTCGGCGGGGGGGAAATTGCCTTGCGCAAATCCCGCCTGCTGGCCGATGCCGGTGCGCAGCTGCGGGTGGTTGCACCTGAAATCGAAACACAGCTGCGTGAGCTGGTCGTGGCCAGCGGTGGCGAATGCCGGGTTCGCGGTTACGCGGAAGCGGATCTGGACGGTTGCGTGCTGATCATTGCTGCCACGGATGACGAAGCGCTCAACGCACAAGTCTCCACCGATGCCCATCGGCGTTGCGTGCCGGTCAACGTGGTCGACGCCCCGGCCTTGTGCAGCGTGATCTTCCCGGCGATCGTCGATCGCTCGCCGCTGATCGTTGCGATCTCCAGCGGCGGCGATGCGCCGGTGTTGGCCCGGTTGATCCGCGCCAAGATCGAAACCTGGATTCCGTCGACCTACGGACAACTGGCCGGTCTCGCCGCGCGTTTCCGTAATCAGGTCAAAAGCCTTTTTCCGGATGTGCAGCAGCGTCGCGGGTTCTGGGAAGACGTGTTTCAGGGGCCGATTGCCGACCGGCAACTGGCCGGGCAGGGCGCCGAGGCCGAGCGGCTGCTGCAAGCGAAGATCGATGGCGAGGCCGACGTCACCACGGGTGAGGTATATCTGGTGGGAGCAGGGCCGGGTGATCCCGATCTGCTGACCTTCCGTGCGCTGCGTCTGATGCAACAGGCTGACGTCGTGCTGTATGACCGTTTGGTCGCACCGGCCATTCTTGATCTGTGCCGTCGCGATGCCGAGCGGGTTTACGTCGGTAAGCGTCGCGCCGACCACGCTGTGCCGCAGGATCAGATCAACCAGCAATTGGTCGATCTGGCCAAGGCCGGCAAGCGAGTCGTGCGATTGAAGGGCGGTGATCCGTTTATCTTCGGCCGTGGCGGCGAAGAGATCGAGGAGCTGGCCGCGCACGGCATTCCATTCCAGGTCGTACCCGGTATCACGGCAGCCAGCGGTTGTGCGGCGTACGCCGGGATTCCGCTGACCCATCGTGATTACGCGCAGTCAGTGCGCTTTGTCACCGGGCATTTGAAGGACGGATCCACCGATCTGCCGTGGGCCGACCTCGTCGCCCCGGCGCAGACGTTGGTGTTCTACATGGGCCTGGTGGGGTTGCCGGTGATTTGCGAGCAGTTGATCAAGCACGGTCGCTCGGCGGACACCCCGGCAGCGCTGATTCAGCAGGGCACCACGGTCAATCAGCGCGTCTTCACCGGCACGCTGGCTGACTTGCCGCGAATGGTGGCAGAGCATGAAGTGCATGCACCGACATTGGTGATCGTCGGTGAAGTGGTGCAACTGCGCGAGAAACTGGCGTGGTTTGAGGGCGCTCAGGCGCAGGTCTGAAGACCGCGTCGTCTCATTCGCGAGCAAGCTCGCTCCCGCATTGGATTTGTGAACGACACAGATCTAGTGTGGGAGCGAGTTTGCTCGCGAAGAGGCCCTCAAAAACACCGAATCAACTAACCCCTCTGCCACACCCCTTTCCCGCCCAACCGCGCCCGATCATGGGCCTCAGTGAAGTCCTGCTCTGGCCCCTTCGGCACAACCCCCGTCGGATTGATGGTCTTGTGACTGCCGTAGTAGTGATGTTTGATGTGCTGAAAATCCACCGTCTCGGCAATCCCCGGCCACTGATACAGCTCACGTAGCCAGTTCGACAGGTTCGGGTAGTCGGCAATCCGCCGCAGGTTGCACTTGAAGTGCCCGTGATAGACCGCATCAAAGCGAATCAACGTGGTGAACAAACGGATATCTGCTTCCGTCAGGTACTCGCCGGATAGATAGCGATTGGCACCGAGCACGCGCTCCAGATGATCCAGTTCTGCAAACACCTCATCGAACGCTTCTTCATAAGCTTGTTGCGACGTGGCAAACCCGGCGCGATATACGCCGTTGTTCACGGCGGGATAGATCCGTTCATTCAGCGCATCGATTTCACCGCGCAGTGGCGCTGGGTAGAAGTCCAGGTCGTTGGCGGTCAAACCATCGAAGGCGCTGTTGAACATGCGGATGATCTCCGCTGACTCGTTACTGACGATGCGCTTGAGTTTCTTGTCCCACAACACCGGCACCGTGACGCGACCGGTGTAGTCGGCGGTGTCAGCGGTGTAGCGCTGGTGCATGAAATCGAAGTGATCGAGCTTGTCACCGGTCGAGCCTAGCGACGTGTCGAAGGTCCAGCCGTTCTCCAGCATCAACCAACTGACTACCGAGACGTCGATCAGACTTTCCAGGCCTTTGAGTTTGCGCAGAATCAGCGTGCGATGCGCCCATGGACAGGCGAGGGAAACGTAGAGGTGATAGCGCCCGGCTTCGGCGGCAAAACCACCTTCACCGCTAGGGCCGGGCTTGCCGTCAGGGGTGACCCAGTGCCGGCGCTGCGCCTGTTCGCGCTGGAACGCGCCGTCCTTGGTGCTTTCGTACCACTTGTCCTGCCAAAGGCCATCCACTAATAAACCCATGTCCAAGGCTCCTGAAACCAATAATCGTTGGCGTCGAGTCTATTCCCATGAGTTCGAACAAAAAGCGCAAAGATCAGGCGCAAATGATCGGTTAAATCGATTTATCCCGCGCAGTCCAGTATTGCTCGGCGGTTTCGAACGCCTGCTCACGGCTCTGGCCGAGACCGCGCAGGGCGAGCGCCATGGTCGAGATCAACGCCATCTGCGGATAGCTGTCGACGACGTCGCCGCGCCACACGGCTTTCAAATGATCGACGTCCAGCGAGGCTGGTTTGACATGACGTTGCGTCGACATTTGCGGCCATTCCTCGTCCCAGCTCTCGCCGCCTGTGGTGCCGTACAGGTGACTGGTGGCATCCGGGTTGATCTCGATTTCGCCGCCATCACCCTTGACCACAATCGCCGTGTCACCGAGTAAACCACTGGCATCGCGGTGCACCGCCTGATAGCCCGGGTGGAAAATGCTTTGCAGCCCACAACGTGCGCCCAGCGGATTGAGAATCCGCGCCAGCGAGTGGATCGGTGAGCGCAGCCCCAACGTGTTGCGCAGGTCGATCATCTGTTGCAGTGGCGCCGCCCAGTCCACCAGCGGCATGAACGCCAGCCCGCCGTTGTCCAGTGCGACGGCGACCTGTTGCCAGTTGCGGCACAGCGGGATATTCAGTTCGCCCAGCAATTGCTCGCTGTACAGACGTCCGGCGGTGTGCGCGCCGCCGCCGTGCATGAAGATGCGTATGCCGTTCTGCGCCAGGCACTTGGCCGCCAGCAGATACCACGGCAGATGACGTTTCTTGCCCGCGTAGGTCGGCCAGTCCAGGTCGACATTCAGCGCCGGCGCCTGCAATCGCTCACGCAGGGCCTCGGTGAAACCGGCCATTTCTTCGGCGCTTTCTTCCTTGTGCCGCAGCAACATCAGAAACGCGCCGAGCTGGGTGTCTTCGACCTTGTCGTCGAGCACCATGCCCATGGCTTCGCGGGCTTCCTCACGGGTCAGATCGCGGGCGCCGCGTTTACCCTTGCCCAGAATTCGCACAAATTGAGCGAACGGATGTTCGGCGGGTGTTTCGAGGGTGAGCGCTGGAAAGTCGGTCATAAGCAATTCGTCGGTTTGGGCAGGCCCGCCAGTTTCGCGGCGAGTTTGGCGGGGGTGCCTTTGAACAATCGGTTCAGGTACAGGCTGTTGCCTTTGTCCGGTCCGAGTTTTAACGCGGTGTATTTGATCAGCGGTCGAGTGGCCGGCGAGAGCTGGAATTCGGCATAGAAGCTGCGCAGCAGTTCGAGGATTTCCCAGTGTTCAGGCGTCAACTCGATGCCTTCGGCGGCGGCGAGGGCGGCGGCGACATCGTGAGACCAATCGCTCAGATCAACCAGAAAGCCGTCTTTGTCCAGATCGATGGCGCGATCGCCGAGGGTCATGGAATTCATAGCCAACTGTTGACCTTGTCGTGCTGGATCGACAGTTCGACGAAGGCCGGATAATCGATCGCTTGCGCCCAGTCCGGAACCTGCACAGCACGGGCCTGTGCGTCTTCGGCCAAGACGAAAAGCTTGATTTGACGGTTTTGCAGTGCAGTGAATGGCGCGGTGTTCGGTTGTAGTGCGTACACCGCGTCCCCCGACAACAGCAATGCATCGGCGCTGCCGATCACGCGCAGGCAACTGGTCAGGCGATCGTCGCCGAATGGTGAGTGAGACAACACATGCAAAGTCGACATCAGAGGGTGATCACCTGGTCGTAACGGTCAATAAGGGCGGTGATTTGCTCGGCAGCGAGCGGTTGTGCTTCGTCCAGCGATAGATCGGCGAGGCCACGGGAACTGGCGCTGTCGGCGCAGTAGAACAGCTCTTCGACGCCAAACATCGGCAACGCTTGCAGGTTGGCGCTCAGGTCTTTCTGTTGCAGCGCCTTGGCGTTTTGTCCAGCGGCCAATTGCAGCACGCCGTCATCGAGAAACAACAGGCCGATCGGCAGATCGAAAGCACCGCCCGCCAGCACGATATCCAGCGCTTCGCGGGCGCCGGGGCCGGACCACGGTGATTGGCGGCTGACGATCAACAAGGATTTGGCCATCTCACGCACCTCCAAAACAGATCAGGCGGTCAGCGTCTTGCACCGCGTCATGCAACTGGCCGAGGCCGGACAGTTCCCACGGTGCGCTGACGGAGACGGCGCCGCGTTGATAGCGCTTGGCTTCTTCGTCGTTCAGCACCCCTCGGCGCAGGGCCGCGGCGATGCACACCACGCCGTCCAGTTGTTGCTCGCTGATGAAAGCGCGCCACTGCTTGGGCACGTCCAGTTCGTCCTGCGGGGTGACCACCGCGTCGCAGGCGTTGTAGACGCCGTCCTGATAGAAAAACAGCCGGACAATCTCATGCCCGGCGGCCAGTGCGGCCTGCGCAAACAGCAGGGCACGGCGCGAGGAGGGCGCATGGGCGGCGGAAAACAGCGCAATGGCGAACTTCATGACGGACTCGATCAGCAAAACTGCGGCCATGATAAAGCTTTATCGGCGAGGCGGCTAAATCGATGTTGCCTGCTGGCGATAGCGAAGTGTCAGGCAAAAAACGCTGAGTCGTCAGCGCGGCATGTAACCCAATTGCCAGCGCCTGGGGATTTTCAGAGAGAGCAGCCCGATCATCGCGGCCAGCACACCGCTGACGAACATTGCCTTGAGGCCTAAATGATGTTCCAGCACCGCGCCCACAATTGCGCCGACAAACATCCCGCTCCACGGCACGAGCTGCACGCGCCAGCCACTGCGCCGCTCGCCGAGCAACCATCGGCCCAGACCGCGTCCAAACCGCGATAACGCGCCGGTGACATAGGTGAGCCCAACCGGTAGGCCGTTCACTTCTTCGACGGACGCGTTGAGCATGCCCATCGCAATAATCGCTGCGAGCAGCGCCGGCAGTTGCGTGTCAAACGGCCAGGCCGCCGACGCGCAGAGCAGGGTGGCGATGCAGAGCAGCAGCGGCAGCGCCCGGCGTCCGCCGAGACGCGCGACGAGCACGCCCAAGGCATTACCGACAATGAACGTCACGACAAGAATCACCAGGCGCACGGTCAGCCCGATATCGCCATCACTGATCGCCACCGCCAGTCGGGTGGTGTTGCCGCTCATGAACGAAACGAAGTCGCCGCTGGCCATGAAGCCGATAGCGTCGGTCATCCCGGCCAGTACCGACAGGCTGGCAACCAGCGCCAGGCCCACACGCCCGCGCCATTTTTGCTTGTGCAGATGGCCGGGGCTGGCGCGGTGAGTCGAGGCGGATGGCAGCATCGGCGAAAGTGTCCTTGAGCGGCGGTTAGGGTTCTATGCCATACAGATCGCAGTATTCCAGCCATTCCATGCCGGCCATCTCCGCGACTTCACGATGTACCTCCAGACGTTGCGCCTGATACTCCTCAGGCGAATCGGCGGTCAGTTTCAAGGTCAGTTCCCAAGCGAACAAGCCAAGGCTTTCTGCCTCCTCTTCGTAGGCTTCGTGCAGACGTTCTTCGCGAAACTGCGCTTGGGTTTCGCCTTTGGCCTGGGCCAGCAATGGATTGAGGTGGTCGAGGGTTTCGCGCAAATCAGGCCGCGCGTCGAGAAATAGTTTCAGGGCATGTTCATGTCGCTGGTCGGTAGGCGCCATGTGTTTTCCTTTGTGAGGCTGATGACCTTAGGTTGCCGTAGCTGACAGCGCATGTCGCGCTATAAATGCAGTAAAGCAGAACGATTTCTGCTGCTGCGATGATACAGTCCGCTTTTTTCTGAACGGGCGAACGCAATGCGAATTTTGATGGTAGCGCTGGCGGCGACGCTGCTGGCCGGTTGCGCGGGCTCCGCGATGAACGATGCTCGCACCAAAACCCCTTACAAGGTTTTGACTTCGGACAAGGCGGAGAAAGTAGTGGCTCAGTGCGTGCAATTCGGCTGGCAGGATGAAGCGGTTTTCGGCGTGGATGCCGCCGCGTATCTGGAATCGCGCCAGCAGGGTGGCACGACGGTTTATACCCGTTCGGCTGAGTCGTTTGTCGATGTGCTGACGGGGCCATCGGGCACGACGCTGAATTATTACGCGCAGAAGGACGATTTTGTCGCCAAGCGGCGTTTGGCGGCGTTGGCGACTTGTCTCTGATCGTGGGTTGAAGCGTCGCAAGCCCGCCCCACCTTTGAAATGCCTTTCAATGTGGGGCGGCTTGCTTACAAAAGCGCTACTGAATTCAATCTACAAGGCGCTTCTGGAAAAAGTGCCGCTTGTGCCCCAGCGGATAATCCGTAATCTCGCCACACTCGCTATAGCCCACTTTCTTGTAAAACTCAGGCGCCTGAAACGAGAAGGTGTCCAGCCAGATCCCCACGCAGTCTTTCTTGCGCGCAAGCTCTTCGGCCATCTGCATCAATTTTGAGCCGATGCCCTGACCGCGGCCCTCTTCCGGCACCGCCAACAGTTCAATGAACATCCACCGATAGAACGTGTGGCCATACAGGCCGCCAAGGATCGCGTCATGCTCGTCACGGACCAAAAGTGCAATGGGCTCCAGTGTCGAGGGGCCTGCTTTGGCGACGTTGTGGGCACGCAGCGGCGCCAGGATGGCGTTGCGTTGTTCTTCGTTCGGGTTCTCTGACAACTCGATGCGCAAGTTCATGCATGACTTCCTTGTGGAGTAAGGCGCCAGACTATCCTGCCTGGTGGTCGTGTTCCAAGCGTCAGTTTAAAACCGCTGGAACCACCGCTCCCGCGCCGGGGTCTAGCCATTTACAGCGTCATTCCAGCACGCGGTTGATGAGGACACCCCATGAACATTTTCGAAGCCCTTCGCGAGAGCCACGACCGCCAGCGCAGCTACGCCAAAGCCTTGGTCAAGACCAGTGGCGACAGCCCCGAGCGGGTCGAGGCCTACAAACAGCTCAAAGCCGAACTGCAAGCTCATGAAACGGCTGAAGAGCGACACTTCTACATCCCGCTGATGGAGTTCGACAACGGTGTCGATCTCAGCCGTCATGCCATTTCCGAGCACCATGAAATGGACGAAATGATGGAAGAACTGGACGAGACCGAGATGTCCAGTCCGGCATGGCTGGCGACGGCTAAAAAGCTCTCGGACAAGGTCCACCACCACCTTGAGGAAGAGGAGCAGAAGTTCTTCCAGATGGCCGGAAAGTTGCTCGACGAGAAACAGAAAGAGCAGCTCGCCGGGCAGTACGAAAAGGAGTTCCAGGCTCAACTGCCTTGAGTCGCAGATGCACGATTTTGTAACCTCGACGCGTACGCCTTTGGCTATGTGTCGAGTACGAGTCGCCACAATGCACTGTGTTTATATCCAGTGTTTCGGTCACTTTACCGATGATGCCCGGTCTGACTGCGACAAAACCGCCGATGGACAAAAAATCCGTCTCCGTTAGCTTGAAGGCCTCTCCTCGCAAAGGAGAGTTCTTAAATCAACGGAGTGAAAAACATGAATCAACCACAAGTACAAACCCAACTGCGACACGGTCGCGTCACTTCCCCGGCGAGCCGGGGTGCGGTCGCTATCGAGCAAGGACTGCTCGGTGCCTGGCAGGTCAATGAAATGGAAGGTGGCAAGAACTTCCCGGCACTGGCTGCCGGGCCGTTTCCGGCGCCCTACGAAACCGACTCTGACAGTGTCGCGCCACCTGCTGACGGCTACATTCTCAGCGGCGGCAAGACCGATCCCCGCGACTGCGTGAACTTCACCAACGACGAAATGAGCAAAAAGCTCGGTCGTCCGTTCGCCTGGCCGCTGCTCAATGTCACACCGGGGCAGACCCTGGAAATCAAGTGGGAATACACCGCGCCGCACACTACGCGTGGTTATCGCTGGCTGATCACCAAGGATGGCTGGGACTCGAACCAACGCATTACCCGCGCCCAACTGGAAGCGCAACCGTTCTTCGAAGACTTCTACACTCAGGTGCCGTATTACAGCCATTCGGCCGAGATGAAGGCCAAGGTTAACCACGAGGTAAAGCTTCCGACGAACAAGAAGGGGCATCACGTCATCGTACTGATGTGGATCGTCGCCAACACCGGCAACGCTTTCTATCAGGCCTTCGACGTCGACTTCAAATAACGGCGCAACGTCGCCAAACCCACACGTTCTGAAGGATTAGAACATGTCAAAAATTGATTTTTCTCTGGTGCAAAACGCGGCGAGCGATGCTGCTGCGCTGATGCCGAGCATTGCCGGTAAAAAAATCCTCATGGGCTTCTGGCACAACTGGCCGGCGGGGCCGAGCGACGGGTATCGTCAGGGCCGATTCGCCAGCATCGCGCTGGAGGATGTACCCAAGGAATACAACGTGGTCGCCGTGGCCTTCATGAGGGGCAACGGTATCCCGACCTTCAAGCCATTCAACGTTTCCGATGCCGAGTTCCGCCGCCAGGTCGGCGTGCTCAACAGTCAAGGGCGGGCCGTCCTGATTTCCCTGGGTGGCGCCGATGCGCACATCGAGTTGCGCAGCGGTCAGGAGCAACCGCTGGCCAATGAAATCATCCGTCTGGTGGAAACCTACGGTTTTGATGGGCTGGACATCGATCTTGAACAGAGCGCGATTGATTTCGCTGCCAACAAGACGGTGCTGCCGGCAGCGCTGAAACTGGTCAAGGATCACTACGCCGGCCAAGGCAAGCACTTCATCATCAGCATGGCCCCGGAGTTCCCGTATCTCACCAGCACCGGCAAATACGTCGGCTACCTGCAAGCGCTGGAAGGCTACTACGACTTCATCGCCCCGCAGTTCTACAACCAGGGTGGCGACGGGGTCTGGGTGCCTGAGGCCAACAACGGTGCCGGTGCGTGGATCGCGCAGAACAACGACGCGCTCAAGGAGGACTTCCTGTATTACCTGACCGAAAGTCTGGTGACGGGGACTCGGGGATTCACGAAGATCGCGGCGGACAAATTCGTCATCGGTCTGCCGGCCAACGTCGATGCGGCGGCCACCGGTTATGTGATCGACAAAACCGTGGTGGGCAACGTGCTCAAACGGCTGGCCATCAAGGGGCATCCGATCAAGGGCCTCATGACTTGGTCGGTTAACTGGGACAACGGTGTGAGCAAGGACCGCGTGCCGTACAACTGGGAGTTCAGCCGGCGTTATGGGCCGCTGATTCACGGAACCCTTGCGAGTTAGTTGCAACTGAGTGAGCCCGGTAGCGCTGCCGGGCTTTTTTTGTTGCAGAGATTATTCGACCATGGCTGCTTACCGATGAAAAAGGGATCAGGCGCCATGTCTACCACAGCCGAGCGGGTCAATATCATCGACACTCAGGTGTTGTCCCACGACTGGTATCTATTGAAGAAAATCACCTTCGACTATCACCGAAATAACGGCGAGTGGCAGCGCCAGACTCGCGAGGTCTATGACCGGGGTAATGGCGCAGCGATTCTGCTGTTCAATCGCGAGAAGCGTTCGGTGGTATTGACCCGTCAGTTCCGCTTGCCGGTGTTTGTCAACGGCCATGACGGTTTGTTGATCGAAGTGGCGGCGGGGTTACTTGAAGGTGAGGCCCCTGAACAACGGATTCGTGCCGAGGCCGAGGAAGAAACCGGCTATCGCGTCAGTGAAGTGAAGAAGGTGTTCGAGGCGTACATGAGTCCTGGCTCGGTGACCGAGAAACTGCACTTCTTCATTGCCGAATACGATGCAGCATCGAAGGTCAGCGAAGGTGGGGGCCTGGAAGAAGAGACGGAAGAACTGGACGTGCTGGAGTGGTCTTTTGATGATGCGATGGCAGCGTTTTATCGCGGCGAGATCTGCGATGCCAAGACCATCATGCTATTGCAATATGCGGCGATGAAAAACCTGTTCGCTGCCTGAACCCGGATCGAACCTGCTGTTGCTTCAGAGCGACCCCGTATTGGCGAGGGTGGGCTGCAAAGTGACTTGGAATTTTTTGCCAGCGCTGTGCCCGAGAGCGGGCAGGCGCAATGCGCAAACCCGGCCATACTGCTTGATGCGTTTGAAGCGTTCCCCTCTGTTTTGCACAGCCCCTAAAACAAAAAAGAGATCGACTCATGAAGTACGAACCGTTGACCAAATCGCTGATTGCGACCTCACTGGCACTCAGTTGCGTGATGGCTCACGCCGCGTCGGTGGCGCCGGTTGCCGCCGAAAACGGCATGGTGGTGACCGCGCAACACCTGGCCACTCATGTGGGCGTCGATGTATTGAAAAGTGGCGGTAACGCGGTGGATGCGGCGGTGGCGGTGGGTTATGCGCTGGCGGTGGTTTATCCCGCTGCGGGCAATCTTGGTGGTGGCGGCTTCATGACCATTCAATTGGCGGACGGGCGCAAGACCTTCCTCGATTTCCGCGAAAAAGCCCCACTGGCCGCGACCGCCAACATGTACCTCGACAAGGAAGGTAACGTCATCCCCGACCTGAGTACCCGTGGGCACCTGGCGGTCGGCGTGCCCGGCACTGTGTCCGGTATGGAATTGGCGCTGAGCAAGTACGGGACCAAACCACGCACGGAGATGATCGCCCCGGCGATTAAATTGGCCGAGGACGGATTCGAGCTGGAGCAGGGTGACGTCGAGCTGCTCGAATACGCCACCGACGTGTTCAAAAAGGACATGCGTGATTCCGGCTCGATTTTCCTCAGCAACGGCGAGCCGATGCAGGTCGGGCAAAAACTGGTGCAGAAGGACCTCGGCAAGACCCTGCGCACCATTTCCGAAAAAGGCGCCGACGGTTTCTATAAAGGCTGGGTGGCCGACGCCATCGTCACGTCCAGTCAGGCCAACAAAGGCATCATCACTCAGGCCGACCTCGATCAATACAAGACGCGCGAGCTGGCGCCCATTGAGTGCGATTACCGAGGCTATCACGTGGTTTCGGCACCACCACCGAGCTCCGGCGGTGTGGTGATCTGCGAGATCATGAACATTCTTGAAGGCTATCCGATGAAGGATCTGGGCTTCCATTCGGCCCAAGGCATGCACTACCAGATCGAAGCGATGCGTCACGCTTACGTGGATCGCAACAGCTACCTCGGCGATCCGGATTTTGTGAAGAATCCGATCGGGCACCTGTTGGACAAAAACTATGCGACCCAACTGCGCAATGCGATCCAGCCGCAGAAGGCCGGCGTGTCGGCTGAGTTGAAACCCGGCGTGGCGCCCCATGAAGGTAGCAACACCACGCACTATTCGATCGTCGACAAGTGGGGCAATGCGGTGTCGGTCACTTACACTCTCAATGACTGGTTTGGCGCGGGCGTGATGGCGAGCAAGACCGGGGTGATCCTCAACGACGAAATGGACGACTTCACCTCCAAGGTCGGCGTGCCGAATATGTACGGTCTGGTACAGGGAGAAGCCAACGCCATTGCGCCGGGCAAGGCACCGCTGTCGTCGATGAGCCCGACCATCGTCACCAAGGACGGCAAAGTGGTGATGGTGGTCGGCACGCCGGGCGGCAGCCGCATCATCACGGCCACCTTGCTGACCATGCTCAACGTCATCGACTACGGCATGGGCTTGCAGGAAGCGGTCGATGCGCCGCGCTTTCACCAGCAATGGATGCCGGAAGAAACCAACCTCGAAGACTTCGCCGCCAGCCCGGACACGAAGAAAATCCTCGAGAGCTGGGGCCACAAGTTTGCCGGGCCGCAGGATGCCAACCACATTGCCGCGATCCTGGTGGGTGCGCCGTCACTGGGCGGTCAGCCGGTAGGGAAAAACCGTTTCTACGGCGCCAACGACCCACGTCGCAATACCGGGTTGTCGCTGGGTTACTGAAAGGCGTAAAAAAGGGGGCGGGCTCGCGTCCGTCCCCGCCTCAAGGATTGATCAAGGAAGGCTCATCATGACAACCGCATTACTGATCATCGACGTCCAGCGTGCCCTGTGCTCGGGCCAATACCAGTGCTACGACGTCCTCCGCGTGATCGACACCATCAACGACCTCAGCGCCCGCGCGCGTCAGTCAGGGGTTCCGGTGGTGTTCATTCAACATGAGGAAAACGACAGCCCCCTGGCCCATGGCGCCGATGGCTGGCAACTCGCCGAAGGGCTTGAGACCTCGGCGAACGATCTGCGAGTACGCAAAACCACACCGGACTCTTTCTATCAGACCGATCTGAGCAAGCTGCTGCCGATCGAAGACTTTGAAAGCCTGGTGATCTGCGGCCTGCAAACCGACTACTGCGTCAACGCTACCGTGCGCCAGGCCCATCAGTTGGGTTACGACGTGGTGCTGGCCTCGGACGCTCATTCCACCCTTGATAACGGCAACATGAAGGCTGAAGACATCATTGCCGAACATAACAAAGACCTCGCGCACCTGACCGGTTCGGTGGCGCGGGTCGACGTCAAACCTGCCGTCGATATCGTGTTCTAGCCACACCGAGTCGTCCATGTGGGAGCGGGCTTGCTCGCGAAAACGGTGGGTCATTCAACATTGCACTGCGATTCGGCGTGCAGCAATCACGGCATTCAGCCGGCGACTGCTGACTGCCGAACAGCCGTTCAGCGCTGGACACTTCGGCGATGCACGGATGCTCGCGAGCGATCCGAATTCGCGCCGCCACATAGGCGCGCAAGCCGATCAGCGGATCATCGCTTTCGCGCAGCACCGCCGAGGCTTCCCGCAGCGGTTCGACAAAACCCGGCAGCACTTTGCAGTAAAGGTTTTCCTTGGTCTGGAATCAGTCAGCTCGTTTGGCATCAGTGAAGACAAATTTTTTGCCAGTTTTTCCCATTCAGTCTTTCCCCAAACGGTCGCGCGCTCTAGAATCCGCCCGGCTTCCGAGGTGGAGGCGTATTGCCATCATTCGGCATTGTTTACAGAGGGACAGACATTATGCAATTCGGGAAAGTCCTGGCGCTGGGCCTGGTCATCACGCTGGGCGGTTGCGCCAGTTTCACCCAAGATGAAGTGGCGCCGGTGACACTGCCGTCGATGGCCAATTACGCCAATAAGCCAAATGTTTATGTTGATTTCGATTTCTATCAGGGCGAGCCGAAAAGTGCCTCTGCCACTGAAGTGCCGCAGGCGCGCGATCAACTCAAGCCACAACTGCAGAAAATCCTCTCCGACTCCGGCCTGTTCGGCCGTGTCACTCTGGACGAATTTCAGAAGCAGCCGGGCGACTACAACCTGCGTTTGAAGGTGTACAACCATCCGCCTAATGGTGGGCAAATGGTGCTGGCGTTCATCAGCGGTTTCAGCATGATGGTGATCCCGGCTTATGGCACCGATCAGTACACCATGAGCCTGGAAACCCTCGATGATCAAGGTCAGGCGACGACGACCGCGAGCAATCACGATGCAATTGGCACCTGGTTCGGTATCTGGTTCATCCCGCTGATGGCCAACACGCCTAAAGAGGCAATGAGTGACACCTTCACTCGCCAGGTCAACGCACTGCTCAAGCAAATGGTCGAGCGCAACAGCCTGAAATACTCATCACTTGGAGCCCAAATCCCACGGGCCTGAAGCCAAAAAAAGAGCCGCGATTGCGGCTCTTTTTTTGTCTGTTACTTCAATGCCTGAACGAACTGCGGATCGCTGTACAGTTCCTTCAGAAGGTCACGCAGCATCGGGTTGTAAGCGTTGACCGCGTTCGGGATCGCAATAAACCCGAAGAAGCTGCTGCTCCATTGGCTGCTGACATCCTTGGTCGCGTCGTACACCACATCGTTGCCGTTGAGCAGGGTGAAACGCGCAGCCAGTTTGCCGTTACCCGTGCCCATGCCGGCGCTGAGTTCGTTCTTCACCACCAGCACTTTTAACTGACGCTGCGCTTGCGGATCCAGCAGACCGGCCTTGCGCAGTTCTTCGGTGATGGCGTCCTGGATGTGCGCCGGGATGCTGCCGGACGGTGAACGGACAGGATTGGCGCGCACAAACAGCGAGCCTTCACCGGATTGCGCGGTGACCTGAGGATTGCTGATCGCATGCAGCGGCGGGGTTTGTTTGAGCTTCTGGACGTTTTCGTAGCTCGGTTCATAGCGGGTCATGGTCATGCCACACCCTTGCAGCAACAGCGCCAACATCGGGATCAACAATAGCGACTTCTTCACGGCAGTTCCTTGCGTGGGAATATAAGGGGGGCGAATTATGGGCATAGTGCCATCATTGAGCAACCGTGTTCGCCGGCCCCATCAACAAGGCTTCAACCTGCGCCAATTCCCAGGTACTGAGCAAACTCACCGGATCAGTGCCATAGCGCTGCCACGTCTCAAGCGTGCCTTCCTGGCCATCGGGATTGCGGGCGTATTCACAGTGATGCAACTGTTGTTCTGCAAAATCCAGCAGCAGGTGCCAGCCTTCGATGTCGACCACTACCCATCCTGATCCGGTGGATGTTTCGCACACCTTGAGCGCGAGTACGCCCAGCGCAGCCTCACGCAATCGTTGGCAAACCTCGCGGGCGGTCAGAAATACAGCCATGTTCGAACTCGATCAGTGCACAAGAGCGCCAGCATAAAGCGCGGGTCCACAAGTGTCAGCGATCACTGGCCCCATCGCGGACAATTCCGTAACATTCGCAACCCTCTTTTGCGCAACACTCTTTTCACCCAATAAAAGCGGCCGTGTTTGTCGGCCGCTCAATCAGGTAAGCCATGAAACCGATACGTCTGCGCGCCGATGTCCTGGCCGGACTCACTACCTCGTTCGCCCTGTTGCCCGAATGCATTGCATTTGCGCTGGTGGCCCACCTCAATCCGCTGATGGGCCTGTACGGCGCCTTCATCATTTGTACGCTGACCGCGTTGTTCGGTGGCAGGCCTGGGATGGTCTCCGGTGCGGCAGGTTCGATGGCGGTGGTAATCGTTGCGCTGGTGGTGCAGCAAGGCGTGCAATATCTGCTGGCAACGGTGTTGCTGGGCGGTTTGATCATGATGGCGTTCGGGCTGTTGCGCCTGGGTAAACTGGTGCGAATGGTGCCGCACCCGGTGATGCTCGGCTTCGTCAACGGCCTGGCGATCATCATTGCGCTGGCGCAACTGGAGCATTTCAAGAGCGGTGAAGACTGGCTCAGCGGCACGCCGCTGTACCTGATGACCGGGCTTGTGCTGTTGACCATGGCTATCGTCTACATCTTGCCGCGCCTGACCCGTGCGGTGCCGCCGGCACTGGTGGCGATCCTCGGTGTTGGCCTGCTGGTGTATCTGCTCGGCCTGCCGACCCGCACCCTCGGTGACATGGCGCATATCGCTGGTGGCCTGCCGACCTTCGCGTTGCCGGACATCCCGTGGAACTTTGAAACCCTGCGCATCATCGCCCCCTACGCGATCCTGATGGCGCTGGTCGGCCTGCTGGAAACCCTGCTGACCCTCAACCTCACTGACGAAATCACCGAAACCCGTGGCTACCCGGATCGCGAATGCGTGGCGCTGGGTGCGGCGAACATGGTTTCCGGTGCCTTTGGTGGCATGGGCGGCTGCGCGATGATCGGCCAGACCGTGATCAACTTGAGCTCTGGCGGGCGCGGGCGTTTATCCGGCGTGGTGGCGGGCGTGCTGATCCTGTTGTTCATTCTGTTTCTGTCGCCGCTGATCGAACGTATTCCGTTGGCGGCGCTGGTCGGCGTGATGTTCGTGGTCTCGCAGCAGACCTTCGCGTGGGCCTCGTTGCGGGTGGCGAACAAAGTGCCGCTCAACGATGTGCTGGTGATCATCGCTGTGACCATCATCACCGTGTTCACCGATCTGGCCACGGCGGTGCTGTGCGGGATCATCATCGCCGCGTTGAATTTTGCCTGGCAGCAGGCTCGCGAGTTGTACGCCGATCAGCACATGGAAGCCGACGGCAGCAAACTCTATCGCTTGCACGGCACGCTGTTTTTCGCCTCGGCGACGCCGTTCCTCAACCAGTTCGACCCGGCCAACGATCCGCAAAAAGTGACGCTGGATTGCCGGCATTTGAGCTTTGTCGATTACTCGGCGATTGCCGCGCTGAAAACCCTGCGTGAGCGTTACGAAAAGGCCGGCAAGCATTTGCAGGTGTTTCATCTGTCGGAACGCTGCAAGAAACTGCTCAAACGTGCCGGAGTGGAGCACCACTGATCAACAGTGGGAGCCAGCAACCTGGCTCCCACTGGGTTTTGTGTATCCAGGTTTCAGATTGCCGGGAAATCGATATCGGTCAACGCTGCATTGTTCAGGTAGTTGGTCAGTGTCTGTACCGCCACCAGCGCAATCACCTCAATTATTTTCGTGTCATCGATCCCGGCAGCGCGGGCGGCGGCAATCTGCTCATCGCTCAACTGACCTCGGCTTTCGGTGAGTTGATGGGCGAGGGCGGCGTAGGCATTGAGTTCGCCCTGACGCGCTGCGCCGATGTCCTGCGCCGATAGTCCGGCCTTGCTGGCAAACAGGGTGTGCGCCGCCAGGCAATAATCGCAACCGTTGACCTGCGAAGTGGCGAGGTAAACCGCTTCTTTCTCCTTGGCGCTCAGCGAGGTTTTACCGAGTATCGCGGAAGCTTGCAGGTAGGTCTCAAGCGCCACCGGGGCCTTGGCCAGTGTGGTGAACACGTTGGGCAGGAAGCCGATTTTCTTTTTTACGCCTTCGAGTACCGGGCGGGTGGCGTCGGTGGCGGTGTCGAGGCTGATAGCGTGGATGCGGCTCATGGTGATTCTCCGAAAGTCCGGTGCGAAGTGCACCGGCGATGGAGAGGATGTTAATGAGGGTGACTGGCGTATTGGCTGCAAATCGTCGAGGATATGCGACAGTTCGTCCAGATATGCCGTTGAGGAGTCGCCCATGGATCGCCTTTCCACGTTACTCAGTCATTTCGCTGTCCATGCCGGCACGTTTCACAGCGGCAACTTTTGCGGCATCAGCGTTCACGACGGCGAGCCAAACGGGCATGTGCATCTGCTGCAGGCGGGGGAGTTGTTGCTCAAACCGGGCAATGAGCGTGAGATACGACTCGATGAACCGTCGCTGGTTTTTTTTCCCAGACCCTTTGCCCACCGAATGTTTGCCGACGAGTCCATGGACACGAGAGTGGTCTGCGCGACACTGACCTTTGACGGCGGCTCCGGAAACGCTCTGGCAGCCGCGCTGCCGGATTATCTGGTGCTCAAACTCACCGAGATCCCCGAGCTGGGCAATACCCTGGAGTGGCTGTTCAAGGAAGCTTTCGAAGGGCATTGCGGGCGCGTCGCCGTGATGGATCGGCTGTTCGAATTGCTGGTGATTCTGCTGTTGCGCCACCTCATCAGCAATCGTGACCAACAACCGGGGATGATGGCCGGGCTGGCCGATCCGCGTTTGTCTCGCGCCTTGAACCTGATACACGAACAACCGGCAAAACCTTGGAGCGTGGCTGACCTGGCGACTGCTGCCAATCTGTCCCGCGCCGGATTTGCCGAGCAGTTTCGCCGCGTCGTCGGGCAGACTCCGGCCGATTACCTGCTGAGTTGGCGGGTCAGCCTCGCGCAGAAACGCCTGCGCGAGGGCAAACCGATTGCACTGATCGCCGAAGAGGTCGGTTACGAAAGTCCTTCGGCGCTGGCCCGGGCGTTTCGACGCAAGACCGGATCAAGCCCTCGGGAGTGGAAGGCCGGCACTTGAGCATTATTGGGCGAATTTCTTCGCCCCGGCCACACACACAATCACGCCCAGCGTCACCGCGAGCATGCCGATGCTGACTTGTTCATGCAGCAACGTCGCGGCCAGCGCCAAACCGAAAAACGGTTGCAACAACTGCAACTGCCCCACTGCCGCGATCCCGCCCTGCGCCAGTGCGCGATACCAGAACACAAACCCGATCAACATGCTGAACAGCGACACGTAGGCCAGGCACAGCCACGCCGACAGGCTGATGTGATTGAGCGAGGCGGGCGCCAGCCACAGACTCAACAGTGCCATCACGGGTAACGACAACACCAATGCCCAGCAGATCACCTGCCAGCCGCCGAGGCTTCGCGACAGTTTTGCGCCTTCGGCATAACCCAGGCCGCACGCCAGAATCGCCGCGAGCATCAGCAAGTCACCGGTGGGCGAGGCGCTGATACCCTGGGATAGCGCGAAGCCCACCACCAAGGCACTGCCCAGAAGCGAAAAGCCCCAGAACACCGGTCGAGGCCGCTCACCGCCGCGCAGCACGGCGAACATCGCAGTAGACAGTGGCAGCAATCCTACAAAAACAATCGAATGCGCCGACGTGACGTGTTGCAACGCGAGTGCGGTCAACAGTGGAAACCCAAGCACCACACCCATGGCCACAATCAGCAACGACCGCCACTGAGTCCGTGCCGGTCGCCGCGCTCGAAACAACCACAGCCATGTCACCGCCAACAACCCGGCGATGGCGGCGCGCACCACGGTGAGAAACACCGGATCGAACTCCAGCACCGCCACCCGCGTGGCCGGCAGCGATCCGCTGAAGATCACCACGCCGATAAAGCCGTTGATCCAGCCGCTGGTTTTTTCCACGGCCGGGTGAGTCAGGTTCGAAATCCGTTCCATGTTAAGGCACGCTCAAAGGTGGGGTTGCATTGCCGCCATGCTGGGGCCGAAAATCAGCACAATCAAAGAATTGTCATGGATACATTCCGACATGCCACGCTCGCGCTACAAGACCCTTGTTGACCTCTACGCCGCTGATATTCGCGCGGGCCGTTTGGCGCCCGGTACGCGATTGCCCACTCATCGAGAACTGGCCGCCAAAGAGGGGTTGGCGTTGGTCACGGCCTCGCGGGTGTACGCCGAACTGGAGGCGATGGGCCTGGTCAGCGGCGAGACCGGACGAGGGACGTTTGTGCGTGAAACGTCGTTATCGGCGGGGCTGGGCATTGATCAAAAGGACGTAGCGGTCGGCATGATCGACCTCAATTTCAATTACCCGTCGCTGCCCGGTCAGGCTGACCTGTTGCGCACTGCGCTGCGGCAATTGGCATTGTCCGGTGATCTCGAAGCGCTGCTGCGCTACCAACCCCACGCGGGTCGTCAACACGAACGCGCCTCTGTCGCTCGACACTTGCAAACCCGTGGCGTACAGGTCGACACCGAGCAAGTGCTGATCGTTAACGGTGCCCAGCAAGGACTGGCGGTGACGTTGATGGCGCTGCTCAAACCGGGCGACGTGATCGCGGCGGATGCGCTGACCTATTCCGGGTTCAAGGTGTTGGCCGAGGCCCTGCATCTGGAAGTGGTGGCGATCCCGCTCGGCGATCAGGGGCCGGATCTTCAGGCGCTGGAAACGCTCTGTCGCAGCCGTTCGGTGCGCGCCGTCTACAGCATGCCGACCCTGCACAATCCGTTAGGGTGGGTGACGCCTCTTGAGCAGCGTGAGCAACTGGTCGCGATTGCCCGGCGGCATGATCTGACAATCATTGAAGATGCGGCCTACGCGTTTCTGGTGGAAAACCCACCGCGTGCGTTGGTCGACCTGGCGCCTGAGCGCACGGTGTACGTGACGGGACTTTCCAAGAATATTGCCACGGGCCTGCGCGTCGGTTTTATCGCGGCGCCTGCGCCCAGGGTGCCGGCACTGGAGCGCATCATTCGCGCTACCACCTGGAACACGCCGGGCGTGATGACGGCGCTGGCCTGCGGCTGGCTCGACGACGGCACCGTCACACGGCTTGAAGAACAAAAACGCCAAGACGCCAAGGCGCGCCAGGCATTGGCCGCCGAGTGGCTCAAAGGGCTGACCTGCATCGGCCATCCGTCCTCGTACTTCCTGTGGCTCCCGCTGCCGGAAGACGTGCGCGCCGATCAAATGGTCGTCGAATTGATGCACGAACAGATTTCGGTCACCACCGCCGAGCCGTTTTCCGTGTCGCCCCATGCGCCACACGCGATTCGCCTGGCATTGGGCTCGGTGGACATGGCGGTGTTGCGCCAGGCCTTGATCACTGTCAGAAAGGTCGTTGGCGCTTACCTGTGAAAACCAAAGTGCTACCCTTGCGCCGCCCGTCTTTTATGCCGCCCCGGAACCCTAAATGAAAAACCGCGCGTCACTGTCTTCAGTTCTGATCCTCACGGCTGGCTTGCTCAGCATCACTGCCCACGCCGCAGGCGACCCTGAAGCCGGCGCAAAAATCTTCCCGCGCCTGTGTGGCGGCTGCCATCAGGTCGGCGAATCCGCTCGCCCGGGATTTGGCCCACAGCTCAACGGCATCATCGGTCGACCGGCCGGGACGTCGGCGAATTACGTGTATTCCGAAGCAATGAAGAACTCAGGGGTGACCTGGGATCACGAAACACTGAAGGCTTACCTGAAAGATCCCAAGGGCGTGGTGCCGGGCACGCGGATGATTTTCTGGGGGCTGAGCGACGAGGAAAAACTTGAAAATCTGCTGGCGTATCTGCAGGTGTTTTCCCCGGTAGGCGCTGCCCAGTGAAACCAGGCAACGCCTACGGTTGTGTCGGCGTTGCACTGTAACCGTGGCTGGCCACTTGATTACGACCCGCCGCTTTGGCCTGATACAACTGCTGATCCGCGCGCTTGATCAGATTGCCGGGGCTGTTGTCCGCCGGGTCAGCCAACCCGACACCGACGCTGACCGTCACCTGCCCGGCGGTGGCGAAATCAGCCTCGGCCACTGCAGCGCGGATCTTCTCGGCGACCCTCTCAGGCGTGTCGGGCATGCTGATTTCCGGCAGCAGTACGGCGAACTCCTCACCGCCGTAACGTGCCACGAAGTCGGTGGTGCGCAGGCTGGTCTGAATCAATTGCGCCAATTGTTGCAGCACTTCGTCGCCGATCGCATGACCGTGGGTGTCATTGATGCGTTTGAAGTGGTCGGCGTCGATCAGCAGTAACGCGAACGGCCGCCCCGTGCGCCGGAACAGCAGGCTGTATTCGGTGAGTTTTTCGTCGAAACGGCGACGGTTGAAGACGCCGGTCAGGGCGTCGTGAGTCGCGAGGTTCAGCAACTCGGCGTTGGCCTGCATGAGGTCGGCGGTGCGTTGTGCCACGGTGGCTTCGAGCGTGGCGTTGGCTTGCTGCAGTTCGCGCTCTTTGCCGAGCAGCGAATGGGTCATCGCCTCGATTGACTGGCCGAGCTGGGCAATTTCCCGAACCGGATGTTGAAGAGGGAAGTGCGCGCCGGGCTGGTTGTCCTGTACCTGTTTGGCCGAGCGCGCGAGTTGCTCGATCGGACGGCTCAGATACAGCGCCAGGTAATACGCCACCACACCAAATATCACGGCTGCGAAAACCCCAAGAATCAACAGCTTATAGAGCAGCAGGTGTGCCGGTTGCAGTGCGGTTTCCAGTGGCTGACGTAAGGCAATCGACCACGACAGTTTCGTGGTTGATGGCGTGGGCACGGTGACCATGCTGGTCAGATAACCGTTACCGACGGACCATCCGCTCGACTTCGAATCGTTCGTTGCCAGTTGCTGGCCCATCAGGGCTTCGGGATACAAGACCTTCCCGTCGTTATCGATGATCAGCGCCTCAATGTCCGGCGAAGCGTTCTTGTGCGAAAACGCCGCCGATTCGACGATACGCGTGATCCAGCTCCAGTGAGCGTGGGCGCCGAGCACGCCAATCACCTGGCCCTCGGCATTGTGGATGGGGGCGGCAAAATCGATAAAACGCAGCGGTTCGCCGTTTGGCATGCCCGGGAGTAACTTGGCCAGCAGCACGGCTTCATGGGGATCACCGGTGTATTGGCCACGTAACCCGGCCTGAAACCACGGTCGTTGCTGCACCGATTGACCGACCAACAGCCCATTCACGGCTTGATGTACGCGACCCTCGGCGTCGGTTACGCCCATCCACGCGTACTCGGTACGCGCCTGAGTGCGCAACTGCATCGACTTCAGAATCGCCGGGTTATCGAGATCGCCACGCTCCAGATGAGACGCCCGGCTGAGCATATAAACCTCAAGCTGGCGCTCGCGTAGTTGTTCGCCGAGCGACGTGGCCGCCGACCGCGCAGTATTGAGCAGCGCATTACCGCTGGCCTGTTTCATCTGTTCAGTGGCGATGTGCCCGACATAAAAGCCGACACTCAACAACGTCAGCAGGGACAAACCGGTAAACCAAAGGGTGAGGTGGCTACGCAGACTGGCTTTGAGCATGAGCGATGTCTGTCTTTGTGTGAGTGGCGCCATGGTATGCGACATCGTCGATGGGCTGCCAGCGATGTGGTTGATGAAACGTGCCGAAACAGTGGACGCAAAAAAGCCCGGCTGATCAGGCCGGGCTCTTCGATGGGACAGTGGTGGCGCCAGTGATTCATGCAACACGGCGTTCGATCAGACGATCCGAGCCACCCTCGGCAACACGGCGTTCGATCAGACGATCCGAGCCACCCTCGGCAACACGGCGTTCGATCAGACGATCCGAACCCCCTTCAGCGACACGACTTTCAATCAACCGATCCGAGCCGCCTTCAGCGACCAGGGTGTGAGCGGGAGTGGCGGCAAAAGCGTTAACTGCGAAAACCGAGAAAGCGAGGCTGAGAAGGGTTTGGCGTTTCATGATCGTGTGCTCCGAGGTGTATTGGGTTTGTCTGGAGCCGATGTTACGCCGCGGATTTTTTATGAGAACTTCATTGACGTGATGGTGACTATCGATGCCAGCGATGTCTGCCCGAACCCCGTCCTACGGGGCTATTGCCCGAATACACAACTCCCCGGTTGCGCGGGTCAGCGCCAACGCATGCAACGCGTCATGGGTCAGACCGCTGCGCGCCTTGGCGAGCCAGGCCGGGCAACTGGAATCATGACGATAAGGCGCAAAGTCGGCATATTGCTGCAGCAGACGGGTTTGCAGTTCATCCAGACGCGGGCGAATCTGCTTGCCCAGATCCGGGCGCGGCGTGTTCGGCGCGGCACCGGCCGCTTGCCATTGGGCCAGCAAACCGTATTGCACCAGTTTGTTGGCTTCCATTTGCGCGGCAATCAACTGCGAGACATCTTCCGGATCGAGCTTGCGCTCGCTGGCCAGCGTGCGGGCATTGGCGATGACCTGCGCTTCCCGTGGACTGTCCTGAATCGGTTTGCCGCTGTCCCACTTGGTCAAAGCGACGAGATCGCCGATATTCAGGCGTTCGTTCAGTGTCAGCAGCAACGGTTGCAAGGACTCAGGAGCTGGCGTCGATGTAGCAGCGTGAGAAGTGCCAGCGAGTAAGGCTAGGCCAGTGCTGATCAGCAGCTTTCGAAAGGGGGGCATTAACAGAACCTCAATGGATGACATTAACGGGTTGTTGTTTACCACAACTGCGAACCGACACATAACAGACCCATGCCCGTTACACAGACAAGGTGCGCAAGAATCAACACTGACTGAAATGTTAATTGCACCCCGCACCCAACTCACCGAAGCTATCCTCAATCAGCCTTCCCGCCGTCGAGATGGACCTCATTTAATGCAAACCCCCACCGCCACCAAACCCCTCTGGCAAACCTACCTGCTGTTCCTTGCGCCGATGGTGCTGTCCAACTTCCTGCAATCGATGTCGGGCACGATCAACAGCATCTACATCGGTCAGATGTTGGGCACCCAGGCGCTGGCGGCGGTGTCGGGCATGTTTCCCGTGGTGTTCTTTTTTATCGCCCTGGTGATTGGCCTGGGTGCGGGCGCGGGGGTGTTGATCGGTCAGGCATGGGGGGCGCGCGAATCGCACATGGTCAAGGCGATTGCCGGGGCAACGCTGTTGCTTGGGGTGTTGATTGGTCTGGTGGCAGCGGTGTTGGGCAGTGTGTTTGCGCGGCAGGCGTTGACGGGGTTGGGCACGCCCGCCGACGTGCTGGACGATGCGGTGGCGTATGCCCATGTGATGATGTGGATTTTGCCGTCGCTGCTGGCCTTTGTGCTGTTCACGCAGTTGTTGCGCGGGGTGAGCGACACGGTTTCGCCACTGCTGGCACTGATGGTGTCGACCTGTGTAGGGCTTGCGCTGACACCGGCGTTGATTCGTGGCTGGTTCGGCTTGCCGCAACTGGGCATCCAGAGTGCAGCGTTTGCGGGGCTCGCCGGCAACCTGTCGGCGATGGCGTGGCTTGCATGGCGGCTGATCCGCAAGGGTCATCCATTGGCGCTCGATCGCGAGTTCTTTAAAGCGCTGCGCCTGGACGGGGTGATTCTTGGCAAGGTCCTGCGTATCGGCCTGCCGACCGGCGTGCAGATGATCGTGCTGTCGCTGTCGGAGCTGGTGATTCTGGCGCTGGTCAACCAGCACGGCTCGCAAGCGACGGCGGCGTATGGCGCGGTGACGCAGATCGTCAACTATGTGCAGTTCCCGGCGTTGTCGATTGCGATCACCGCTTCGATCCTGGGCGCACAGGCCATTGGGGCCGGGCGGCTGGAGCGCATGGGGCCGATCCTGCGCACGGGGCTGTTGATCAATGTGTGCCTGACCGGTGGCCTGATTGTGCTGGGCTATGTGCTGTCGCACTGGTTGCTCGGGTTATTCCTCACCGACGACTCGACCCGAGCAATGGCTGAGCATTTGTTGCACATCATGTTGTGGAGCCTGTTGGTGTTCGGTTTCCAGGCAATCATCGGCGGGATCATGCGCGCCAGTGGCACGGTGTTGGTGCCGGTGGTGATTGCGATTGTCTGCGTGGTGGGCGTGCAATTGCCGGCGGCGTATTGGCTGGACGGGCACTTTGGCTTGCAGGGTGTGTGGATGGCGTTTCCGGTGGCGTATCTGGGCATGCTGGTGTTGCAGACGGTGTATTACAAACTGGTCTGGCGGCATCAGAAGATTGAACGCCTGGTCTAGTGGTTGGCATAACCGCCCGTTGTTTGCTTAAGTCAACCGAGTCCCACGACGGCAAGCGCTGCCCGGAGAACCCCATGTCGATCCGATTGCTGTTGGCCGCTGTGTTGTCCCTCTGCGCTGTACCCGCCGCGCGCGCTGTCGAGTACACCCGGGTCAACACGCATGCCAGTCAGATCAGCTTCACCTACAGCCAGATGGGCTCGCCGATGTACGGGACCTTCGGCCAGTTCGACGCGACGCTGGACTTCGATACCGACAACCTCGCCAGCGCTCACACCTTCTTGCGCATCTACCTGAAGAGCATTGATGCCGGCAGCGAAGATGCCAATACCGAGCTAGTCAAATCGGCATGGTTCGACACCGGGAAATTCCCCGTGGCGGTGTTCGAATCGGGTCGCGTCAGCCAGGTTTCCGACAATCACTACCTGATCGACGGCAAACTCACCCTCAAGGGCATCACCCGCGAAGTGCAGGTGCCGGTGCAATTGAAATCAGGCAGCAATATCGGCATTTTCGACGGTGCATTGCTGCTCAAACGTGATGAGTTCGGCCTCGGCGCGGGGGAGTGGGCGGACACCTTTGTGTCCAGGGACATCGCTATCAAGTTCAAGATCGTGGCACCACAGCGCTGAGGTGCAGGCATGTCCTTTCAGTGGCTGCCAAACAACTGGCGGATCAGGTTGGGGGTGCTGCCGGTCCAGCGCTTGAATGAGCGGCGAAAGTTTGCCGCATCACTGAAACTCAGGTACTCGGCCACTTCCTCGTTGCTCATGCCTTTGACCTGATACAGGTACAGCGCGACGTGTTTGCGCACCAGGTCCACTTGTTGCTGGAACCCGGTGTTGTGTTTTTGCAGCTTGCGCTTGAGGGTGGCCGGGCTCATGGCGAAAACCTGTGCGGCTTGTTCCAGGCTTGGTGGCTGACGGACGTGATCCTGCAAGTGGCGATACAGGCAATCGGTGAAGCTTTCGGTAAAGCCCAATTGCTCGATCTGTCGCAAGGCTTCCTGGCGGGCGACCTGACCGGCCGTCGCCGATGCTCCCGGCCATGGCCGGGCGAGAAATTCCCGCGGAATGCGCATCAGATCCAGCGGTCGCTTGAACTGCGTGTGCTCGCCCAGGTGCACCCAATATTGCTCGACATAACGCGGTTCAGCGTGACTGAAACTGCATTCCCATGGCAGGTGCTGGCCGCTGAGCCACTGACTCATGGCCACCAGCGAAGTCATGCCTGCTTCCAGCAGAAACCGCCATTGCTCGCCGGCGCCGCAGCTGTCCAGCCAGTAGATGTAGGCAAAGCTGTCATCGAGTAACAGGCGCGGCGTCATCAATGGACTGAGCAGGGCCTGTTGCTGCACCAGTGTGTCAAGCGCTTGATGCAGGTTTTGTGCGTGGCGCAACGCATGGCTGGCGGCCCCGTAGTGCCCGGGCAGCAAGCGTTGACCGAACAGGAAACTGCTGTCATCGGCGTCGAGCAAACGGCGACTGTTACCGATCAGACCGAGAAACTGCTGCGCACTGAGGCGAGTCTGGCCGGCCAGAATGTCTTCGTGAAACAGCCCCGTGCCGCGTAGCAGCCGATGGCTGTCGATGTCCCGCGAGAGCGCCAGGTCGATCAGCGTTGCGGGTTGGTAATGCCCGGGAATGAAACGACTGTCGGTTTCGTACCAATTGGTTTTGACGGTCATGGTTGGCCTCAGGCGCTTTTGGCCAGCGGCGACTTGGCGCGTGCCAGCGCCAGGTTCAAGCGTTTGAGCAGCACTTCAGGCGTTTCCTCCAAAGCCATCACCACCGCTGTGCTGGCCGACAGTTGCAAGCGTTCGCCATGTTGCCGGGTCTTGTGCGCCAGGGCCTGCACGCTGAGTTGCAGTTCTTGCGCCAGCAGTTGCGCCTGACGCTCGCCGGTATTGGGTAGCAACACCACAAAACGGTCGCCGGCCAGACGACACAGCAGATCCTGACGGCGCAGGTTCAGCAGCAGCAAATGGCTGAGGGCTTGCAACACGGCATCGCCTTCGACATGCCCGTAGGCCTGATTGATCGCGGCGAAGTTATCCAGGTCGAGCACCAGCAACGACAGTGGTTGTTGCTGCACGAGGCTCTCGGCGAGGCTGGCGGTCAGTTGCCGTTTCAGGTAATCGGCGCTGCCCAGCGGAGTGAGTTTGTCGAACAGCCGATGCTCACGGAACAGTCGCTCGCGTTTCTCCATCTGCGCGCTGATTGCCAGTTGCTCACGGTGCCAGTGATAGATGCCGATGGTCAGCAGGATCATGCCCACGGGCATCGGCCCGGATTCGAGCCAGTGATCCCAAGTGATGCTGGCGGGCAGACGGATGAACTCGTCGAGCCAGTCGATCCACCAGGAAAAGAAAATGCAGCTCAGGCCCAGTGCCAGGTAGTTCGTGACCCGTCCGGCCGGGCGGCTTTTCAGCACTAGCCCCAGCCAGACCAGTGCCAGCAGCGCCGAACCGCCTTCGCCGATGATGTCCAGCCAGACCCACTCTCTGGACGATTTGAGCTCCCCGCACGCCAGAAGCAGGAGTAACCCGAGGTTGGCCGTCAGCAGCAGTGCGGCGAGTTTCCAACGGTGGGGTTTGAGCACTGAGAACATGGCCGCGATCCTTTGGCGAAAAAGCAATGCGCGCCAGCACAGCAGATGTTTGTGACAGCCGGGTGACGGTGGCGGGAGGTCGAATCAGCTCACTGAGGCAGGTGAATTTTTTCAAAAACACCTCCGGCCCTGTGGGAGCGGGCTTGCTCGCGAAGGCGTCGAGTCAGTCAACGCATCGCGCCATGACACACCGCCTTCGCGAGCAAGCCCACTGCCACAGAGAGAAGTCGTGTGCGCAAGAGGTCATTTCAGCTCATTTGTCGCGGTGAATGCCGGCAAACCCCCGGTTTACAGGGTCCTTCGCCCAACCCTGTCACAGAAGCGTCATGCCTCATCCCTAGCTTGCCCTTCCAGTTGCCGGGCCACTTGCCTGGCCTGACCGGACTCTTATGGGGGAGGACACACATGTACCAGCGCAGCAGTTATCCGCGCAGCGGCACCGTCGGGCTCTTCAGTTTCACCCTGACCGCTTTGGCCATGGCGATGACCAGCGAGCGCTTGCACGCTGCCGATGCCAGCGCCAATGTCGAACACGTCGAAGTGGTCGGCCAGGCGGCGAGCATCGACTCGGCGCTCAAGCAACAGCGTCGTTCCGACAATATCGAAAGCGTGGTGCATGCCGACGGCGTAGCGCAGTTGCCGGACGAGAACGTTGCCGAGGCGGTGCAGCGCTTGCCGGGCATCAGCGTTGAACGTGATCAGGGCGAAGGGCGCTTTGTCAGCGTGCGCGGCCTGGGGCCGGACCTGAACAGCGTGACCATCAACGGCACGCTGGTGCCATCCCCGCAAAGCGAACGCCGCGCCGTGGCCCTCGACGTCTTGCCTTCAGAGTTGGTGCAGTCGCTGTCCGTCATCAAGACCCTGACCCCGGACATGGACGCCAACTCGCTGGGTGGCACGGTCGATGTCAAAAGTCTTTCGGCGTTCGATCACAAAGGCTTGTTCTACACCGGCAGTACCGAGGCCAGCTATGACAAGAACACCCACCAGACCAGCCCCAAGTTCTCCGGCGCGGTCAGCGACCGATTCAGCCTCGGCGATGGCATCGACAACTTCGGTGTCGCCGCTGCGCTGAGTTGGCAAAAGCGCGATTTCGGCTCGGATAACGTCGAAACCGGCGGCGCCTGGGATTTTGCGCGCGGTGCGCAATTGGAAGAGTTCGAACAGCGTGACTACGACATCAGTCGCGAACGCACCGGCGGCGGCCTGAACTTCGATTACAAACCCGACGACCTCAGCAGCTATTACCTGCGCACGCTGTACAGCCGCTATAAGGACAGCGAGACACGCAACTCCACCAGCATCGAGTTTGCCGACCCGCAGGCTGCCGGCGTACTGGGCGATGCCGAAGGCAAACGCAAACTCAAGCAGCGCGAGGAGACCCAGGAAATTCAGTCTTACGTGTTCGGGGGCGAACGCATGATCGGTCTGTGGACGCTCAGCGGTCAGGCCGGCTACAGCCGTTCCAGCGAAGACAGCCCGGGCCACATCGCCAACGCGGCGTTCGAGGGCAATGACGATTTTGCCAACAGCGGTTTTTACAGTAACGACAAGCCGCGCCCGATCCTCGGTGAGGATTTCTACAACGCCAATCATTTCACGCTCGACAAGGTCGACTGGGAAAAGCAGAACACCACGGACACCGAGAAGAACCTGCGTCTGGATCTGGCCCGGGACTATGACTTGAGCGGTTATGCGTCTCAGGTCAAATTCGGCGGCAAAGTCAGCCGTCGTAACAAGGACAACGACCTCGATGCCTGGGTTTACAAAGACTTCGATGGGCTCGGTTTCAGCGACGATGCACTCAACCTCAGCCGCTTCGCCAAGGGCTCGGTGGATTATCGTCTCGGCCAGTTCGGGCCGGGGATCAGCACCCGTGCAATCAAAAACCTGATCGGCGGGCTGAACCCAGACGACTTCTATGACGAGACCGAATCAACGGTCAACGACTTCAAGATGAGCGAGGACATCAACGCCGGTTACCTGATGAACACGATCGATATCGATGATTGGCGGTTCATCGCCGGCCTGCGCTATGAGGGCACCGAGTTCGAAGCCAAAGGCACCGGGGCCACCGACGGTGACTTCCAGGCCACCGAGACCAAACGCCGTTATCACCACTGGTTGCCCGGCCTGCATGCGCGCTATCAACTGGATAAAAACACCCAGGTGCGTGCGGCATGGACCAAGTCCGTGGTGCGTCCGACGTTCGGCCAGCTCGCCCCGGGGTTTGTCATCGATGACGATGAAGCCACGTTCGGTAACCCGGATCTGAAACCGCTGGAGTCGAGCAACCTTGACCTGGGTATCGAGCACTACATGGGCCATGCCGGCACGGTGTCGGCGTTCGTGTTCTACAAAGACATCAAGCACTTCGTCTACAACACGGATCTGGCCGGCTCGGGTGCCTGGGCCAGCTTCTCCGAAGCCCACAGCTTTGCCAACGGCGACAGCGCCAGACTCTATGGCCTGGAGTTGGCGTACTCGCAGAAATTCGATTGGTTGCCGGCACCTTGGAACGGTCTGTTACTGGGGGCCAACACCACCTTCAGCCGCTCGGATGCCGAGATCGAAGGCTTCGACGCCGCCAGTGGTCGTCACCGCAAACGCAGCATCGATCTGCCCAGCCAGTCCGACACGGTCGGCAACCTGATGCTCGGCTGGGAAAACGACAAGGTCAGCCTGCGCCTGTCGGCCAACTACAAATCCGATTACCTCTACGAATTGGCTTCGATCAATGACAAGGCGCATGACCTGCACGTTGATGCGCAGACCTTCGTCGACTTCAGCGCACGTTATTCACTGACGAAGGACCTGCAACTGAGTTTCGAGGCGCAAAACCTCACCGATCAGCCGTATTTCGTTTCCACCGGCAACCGTTCCTACAACGGCCAATACGAAGAATACGGCCCGACCTACAAGCTCGGCCTGACCTTCACCCACTTTTAATCCCCGGATGGCGGCCGGGTGCCGCCGTCGATCCACGCACGACAAGGATTCTGCGGTTCATGAGTATTTCTTTGCGACATAAACGCTGGCGACTGGGCGCACTGATCGCCCTGACCGCGAGCCAAGCGCTGGCCGCCACGCCGAGCCTGACACTCACTCCGTGGGCGCCGACACTCAAACTCCAAGCCTTGGGTTTTTTGCCGGGCGACGCACGGCTTGGCGTCAGTTTCACTGAAGGCTTGTTGGTGCTTGATGGCCAAGGCGCTGAACTGGCGCGTTTGCCCGGTTCTTTCAGCGGGTTGGACAGCCGCGCAGACGAACATCACGTCTGGGTCGCCAGCGTCGACAACGCCAGTCAGCGAGCGCTGGTAGTCAGCCTTGATCCGGCCCAACGGCAATGGGGCACGCCGCTGTACCTGCCGACCCGAGACTTCGCGGTCAACGGTTTGTGCCTGTACCGCGACAGCGCCGACAACCTGTTTGTGTTTCTGGTTGGCGAGGAGGGCAAGGGCGAGCAATGGCTGGTGGGTAACGGCGTCACGCTCAACACCCGGGCGCAACGGGTGCGGGGGCTGCCCCTGCCGCCGTCGGCGCAGTTTTGCCAGGTCGATGATGCTGCCGAGCAATTGGTGGTCAACGAAGAGAACGTCGGTTGGTGGGCGTATCCGGCCCATGCCGAAGCCGACGTGCAGCGCTCACCGGTCGCCCTGCGAGAACCGTTCGGCCAGATCAAAGGCGAGGCGGGTGCCATGGCGTTGGTAGCGGGTGGCATTATCGGCCTCGACCCGAAAGCCGCGCAGTTGCACCTCTACCAGCAACAGGCGCAGGGCTGGTCGGCACAAGCGACGTTGCCGTTGTCGGGCTTGAAGGAGCCGGAAAATCTGGCCGTGCGCCAAACCGCCAAAGGTCTGCAAGTGCTGATCCGCGACGATGACGATGGACGCGCCTATCAAGGCCATCTCGACTGGCAAGCCACGCCGGTTGCGTTGCCACCGAAGCTGCCCGATGTCGCGGCGCAGGTGCAGAGCGATCCGGTCGCACGTCAGGGCGATGCGGCAGATGACCCGGCCATTTGGGTGCATCCGCAGCAGCCATCGCTGAGTCGCGTATTGGGCACCAATAAAAAACAGGGTCTGCTGGTGTATGACCTGCAAGGCAAGCAGGTGCAGGAGTTGCCGGTCGGACGCCTGAACAACGTCGATGTGCGCCCCCACTTCAAACTCGGCGCGCTATCGGTCGATCTGGCCGTGGCCAGCCATCGCGATCACAACAGCCTCAGCCTGTTCGCCATCGACCGCCAAAGCGGCGAGTTGCGCGATATCGGCGAAGTGCCCACACCGTTGAACGACATTTACGGCCTCTGCCTGTTTCAACCGGCCAGCGGTGAGATCTACGCCATCGCCAACGACAAGGACGGCACCTTCCTGCAATACCGCCTCGACGCTGCGAACGGCCAGGTTCAGGGCGAGTTGGTGCGCCGCTTCAAGGTCGACAGCCAGCCCGAGGGTTGCGTCGCCGACGATCAGCGCCAGCGCCTGTTTATCGGCGAAGAGGATGTCGGTGTCTGGGCGGTAGACGCCCGCGCTGATCAGCCGGCGACCCTCACCAGTGTGATCAAGGTCGGTGGGTTGCTGCACGCGGATGTCGAAGGTCTGGCGCTCTATCAGAGTCTGGCGCGGGACTATCTGGTGGTGTCCAGCCAGGGCAACGACAGCTATCTGGTGCTGGATGCCGAGCCTCCGTTTGCTGTGCAGGGTGCATTGCGCGTCGGGCTCAACGCGGCGGCGGGCATTGACGGGGCGTCGGAAACCGATGGCCTGGAAGTGACGTCGGTCAACCTCGGTGGGCCATGGAGCCAAGGCATGTTGGTAGTGCAGGACGGTCGCAATCGGATGCCCGAGCAAAGCCAGAACTTCAAGTTCGTGCCGTGGGCCGAGGTCAGCAAAGCGCTGAAATTACCCTGATCCGTCATCAACCGGTCATCACTTTTTCATCGAATAACGGCGCGGTCGTTGCTCCGGCAACACCGGCCATCGCTCACAAGGAGTTTCACCATGCAGGCCACGCTCGAACACATGACTATCTGGGGACTGATCAGCGACGCCAGCCTTCTGGTTAAAGCCGTGATGCTGACGCTGTTGCTGGCATCGGTACTCAGTTGGTACCTGATCATTCAGCGCAGCCGCGTGCTGCAGCGGCGCGACCGCCAGTTGAACGGTTTCATCCAGCGCTTTCGCCGGGCCCCCGAACTGTTGCCGCTGTACCGCGAAACGGCGCAGGTTCAGGAGGTCGAGGCCGGCATCGAGCCCATCTTCAATGCCGGATTCGCCGAGTTTCGTCACCTCAATCAGCACGCGGGCAGCCATGCCGATGCGGTGCAGGAAGGGGTCGAGCGCGCGCTGCATGTCGCGATCAGTGAGCAGGAATTGCAACTGGAAAAGGGTTTGCAGTTTCTCGCCACGGTCGGTTCGGTCAGCCCTTACATCGGTTTGTTCGGCACCGTGTGGGGGATCATGAATTCGTTTCTCGGTTTGTCTCAGGTGCAGCAGGCCACGTTGTCGACGGTCGCGCCGGGTATCGCCGAAGCGTTGATCGCGACGGCCATCGGCCTGTTTGCGGCGATCCCGGCGGTCATCGCTTACAACCGTTTTGCCGCACGTAGCCAAACGCTGCTGACGCGTTACTACGCCTTTGGCAACGAATTGCAAGTGCGTCTGCATCGCCAGTTGCACGGTGCGCCAATGAATCTCGCCGCTGCGGCCTGAACAGGAGAAACACGATGTTAGTCAGGCCGCAACGCAAGCACGGACCCAAAGCTGAAATGAACGTGGTGCCATACATCGACGTGATGTTAGTGCTGTTGGTGATTTTCATGGTGACCGCGCCGATGCTGACTCAAGGTGTGAAAGTCGAGTTGCCGAAGATCGCCAGTGAAGCCTTGGCCAACGACACGCGCCAGCCGATTCTGACGCTGTCGGTGAAAGCTGAGGGCGGCTACTTCTGGAACCTGGGTGGCGAACTCGATACGCAGCACCAGACCGACAGCGCCGTGGCACTCGACGAGATGCGCGCCAAGGTCGAACAGATTGTCGCGCAACGCCCGGATACGCAGGTCTATATCCGCGCTGACAAGGACGCCGGTTACGGCAGCGTCGTGGCCGCCATGGCCGCGTTGCAGCAGGGCGGCGTGAGCAATCTCGGGCTGGTGACCGAGGCCCCGCAATGACGGTGACGACCCCGCACAGTCCGGCAACGATTGCCGCGCCGATGCCGCGCAACGACTTCTGGCAACACAGCCTCGCAGCGACGCTGGCGGTTGCCTTGCACGCAATGGTACTGGTGTTGTTGATCAGCGCCTGGTCGCCGTCCGCCCCGGCGGTCAAACCGCCACGGGTGTTGACCACGCAACTGGTGATGGTTGCGCCGTCAGTCGCACAACCTCCTGAGCCTGAACCGACGCCGGCGCCCGTCATTGAGCCGCAGGCGACTGCGCCGGTCGAACCCGTCAAGCCTAAGGCCGAGCCGGCACCTCAAACGCAAAAAATCGAGCAGGCCGCCTTGGCGCGCAAGCGGGTAGAAGAGCGCAAGCGCGAACAACTGGCCGAGCAACAGCGCGAGCAACTGCAGGCGCGCAAGCGTGCAGATGACGCCGCGCAACAACGTCTGGCACAACAACAGGCCGCGCAACAACAAGCGCGTCAGGCGCAACAGGCCGAACACGCTCGCCAGCAGGCCCTCGCCGACAGCCGCCAATACTTGCCGCTGAGCAAAGAGGCGCCAGAGTATCCAGAGCGCGCCCTGGACAAAAACATCCAGGGTGATTGTTCGGTGCAATACACCGTCAACCCGCAAGGTCGGGTGGAAAACGCCAAGGTGCTCGACGGCTGCCATCCGTTGTTCATTCGCCCGTCACTGGCGGCGGTGCAAACCTTCCGGTATCAGCCGCGGATCATTGACGGCGTCGCCGTGTCGGTGCCGGCGGTACGCAATACCTTTCATTACCGGATCAAGTGAGTGGGGCGGCGTCATCCCGGTGACTGACGCCGCCCCTCAACAGTCAATACGCCCGCCAGTGACCCGGTATCCAGCGCCATTGATGACCGCCCCAACGGTAGTGACCGGCGACCCAGTGATAACCCGGCGCCGGCATGACCGGCACCACTTCTACCAGCGGCGGTGGCCGATGCGGTCGGGGGGGCGCGACGACACAGCCCGAGAGGGTAATGGCCACCAGTGTGAAGGCAAGCAGGGATTTAACGGTTTTCGACATGATGGTGTTCCCGCAAAGTGATCGGTTCAGGCGCGTGGCAATCAACGCACCCAGTGCCCTTCAACCCACAACCCGTTCGACCCTCGTGCCTGCCAGAGCCAATGGCCACAGCCGCCAGGTTTATTGCCATTTGGACAGGGAACGCAAAACCTTCATGACAACGCCTCAAGGCCTGCGCAGGGAGTGAGCGCAGTTGAAGAATTGGACGCTGTAACGGCAAAAAATCCCGTTTGGGCTAGATGAAATTTTTGTCAGGAAGGCTTTGCTGGGGGGCCTGTTGGATGGGTGCTGAACACGTTGGCCTCTACGCGAGCAAGCCCGCACACAGGAGAGATGCGCTCGAATGTGTGCGGGCTTGCTCGCGAAAGCGCCGGTTCAGTCAGCACAGATACAGGCTGAGCGGACGCTCAAGGTATGATGTCGCGGTTTCCCGCCGGAGTTCACCCGCCATGCCACGCATCACCCACTACAAAACCCCATGCCCTGAGGGCATCAACAGCCAGATTCTGCAAATGGTTGTCGACTATCTGACCGACATCAGCGCCGTGGGCCTGGGCCCGAGCAACCTGCTGTACAACGTCTATCAGTATGCGGTCGGCTATGAGGTGCATCTGTATCTGGAAGCGTTGAATGGCGAGAAGGGCACCGAGGTGGAACTGCTGGTTGCCACCGATGAGCACGACCCGGAGCAGGTGATCGGTTTCCTCTTGTACCTGCCGGTGCAGGGCGACTGGCAAGCGTGCAGCGTCGCCTACATGGCCGTGCGCGAAGGTCATCGGCGTCAGGGCGTGGCGCGGGCCATGATCGGTGAAATGGTCGGGCGTTATCCCCACGCCGAACTGGCTTGCAGCATCGGCAAGGTCCCGTATTTCGAAGCGCTGGGCTTTGAGGTGATCGGTCAGCGCGAGACGCAAGTGCTGATGAGTACGCGGCATTACCGCAGCAACGGCTTGCATGGGTTCATCGACACCATGCCGATCTACCGTTCGCTGGAGGTGCAGCAGATCCACACCTACCTGCTACAGAAAAACGGCAAGCGCGCCATGCTCGACGCCGAGAAACAGCGCGATCGGCATCTGGATCAAACCATCCGTCATACCGAGGAGTTTGTTCGTCAGCGGTTGACCGTGCACTGATCGCGGCGACTCGAAGTCTTTGCTCCCTCGGATTTGGGAGGTGTCAGTCGATGCGCCGGAAGACCAGGGCCTTCAGGCCGCTTTCAGGGTCGATATCCGGGAACTCCGGCGGATTCTCCAGGCGTTTTTCAAAGCGCAGACTCGGCGCTTGCTGCGTAACCCCGTCAATCAGAAAGTCCGAACCCAACGACGGATCGTTCATGCACGCCAGCACCGTGCCTTGCGCGCTCAGCAGTTCCGGCAAGCGTCGCAGCACGCGCTGGTAATCCTTGGTCAGCAAGAAACTGCCTTTCTGGAATGACGGCGGATCGATGATCACCAGATCGTAAGGGCCGCTGTTGATCACTTTGCCCCAGGACTTGAACAGGTCGTGGCCGAGAAAAGTGACGTTGCTCACATCATGGCCGTTGAGCCGATGATTGTCGCGGCCGCGGCTCAGCGCGGCGCGGGACATGTCGAGGTTGACCACATGGCTGGCGCCACCCTCGATGGCCGCCACGGAGAAACCGCAGGTGTAGGCGAACAGATTCAGCACCCGCTTGCCCGCCGCCTGGTCGCGTACCCAGTCACGCCCGTAACGCATGTCGAGAAACAGCCCGGCGTTTTGCTTGCGCCCCAGATCGACGCGGTACTGCAAACCGCCCTCGACGATGGTCATTTCGTCGAGCTCATCGCCCAGCAGCCATTCGGCGGTGCTTTGTGGCAAGTAGCGATGCTGGATCAGCAACGTGTGCGCGCCGCATTGCTGCCACTCGCTCGAACCGCTGATGTCCAGCAGCAACCCCTTGAGGTTTTCCAGTTGTTCAGGCTCCGGCTCCTTGAACAGCGACACCAGCACCACGCCTTGCAGCCAGTCCACGGTGAGCTGTTCCAGCCCCGGCCAGCAACGCCCGCGCCCATGAAAAAGGCGACGGGTCTCACTGGGTGCCGCCGCCAGTGCAGGCAGCAAATGGGCGTGGAGGGTGGCGAGGGCTTGAGGGTTCATCAGTCACGGTCGGCCAGCAAAAGGGCCGGCATTTTAACCACAATTGCGCCGTTGCGAACGCTTGTCGCGAGTAGGTAAATACGACGTTCTTGAAAAGGCCTGTATCAAAAATGAATTTCTACAGAACCCGCCGCTCATACCAGATAAGCAGCGGATTAAAGCCGCTAAATCGTTAATGCAATTCAGGGAGTGCAGTTTCATGTGCCCAACACCCACGGCGGACGCGCACCTTCCTGGCGGATTGATTCTGGTCGTTGAGGATGATCCGTTGATTCTGGAGTTTCTTTGCGAAATTCTTCAGGAGGAAGGTTTCAAGGTCGAGCCACAGACGAGCGCTGATGCCGCCTCGCAATATCTGGAGCAGCACGCGCCAGACGTGGCGCTGTTGCTCACCGACATCACCATGCCCGGCACCCTCAATGGCGCCGACCTGGCTAACCTTGTCGGCGATCGTTGGCCGGAAAAACCGGTGATGGTCATGTCCGGTTATGAAACGCCCGAGACTTCCGGGGTCAAGCATTCGGTGGCGTTTATCAAAAAGCCCTGGGCCATCGGTCAATTGCTCGACTGTGTCGACACGGCAATCAAGTCCAAGGCACCGCGCCTGCACTGACAAGTGCTACATTGCCGGGCACATTTGCCCGGCCCCTTGCCAGAGGATGCGAACTTTTGTCTGCTCACAAATCTGTTTTTGACCGCGCGTTCGACGCCTTCCTGTTCGACATGGACGGTACCGTCCTCAATTCCATCGCCGCCGCGGAGCGGATCTGGTCAGCCTGGGCTGTGCGCCATGGTGTGGACGTTGAAACGTTCTTGCCGACCCTTCATGGCGCGCGAGCCATCGACACCCTCCATCGTTTGAACCTGCCGGGGGTGAATGCCGAAGAACAAGCGGCATTCATCACCGAGGCGGAAATCGGCGACGTTGAAGGTATTGTCGAGATTCCCGGCGCAGCGGCGTTCCTCAACAGCCTGCCTGCCGAGCGCTGGGCCATCGTCACCTCGGCGCCGCGGGATCTGGCCTTGCGGCGGATGGCGGCGGCGGGCATTCCCGAGCCTGCGGTGATGATTACTGCCGAGAATGTGAAGGCCGGTAAACCGGATCCGGCGGGCTATCTTCTGGCCGCCAAGCGACTGGGCGTTGAACCCCGCGACTGCCTGATTTTCGAAGATGCCACCGTCGGCATCCAGGCTGGCGAGGCAGCGGGTGCACCGTTGATGATCATCACCACAACGCATCAACATCCGCTTGAAACGTCGCACGCGACTTTGGCCAGTTACGACAAGCTTCAGCTCACGGTCGATGACGACGGTCATCTGCACCTGCGATCCAACTGATTTACGCTTTCAGGCGATTGTGGTCGACGCAAGCCCTTTGAGCTTGCCCGCGAAGCTGACGGCACCGTTTCCAGCCTCCGATTACCTGGCGACCCTCAAGGTCCAGGCCCAAGGGCAGGGCGCACGAGTGATGTGGTTGGGGCGCTTGACCGGCAAAGGCGTGAGCGATGAGGAAGTGGTGGCACTGTTCAACGGTATCTATCAGGGCGGCCTTGAGGCCCTGCGGGCCAATTACCCGGTTTAATGATCATGGACAAAGAACCGTGGGAGCGGGCTTGCTCGCGAAAGCAGAGTGTCAGTCGCCGGAGGGATTGACTGATACGGCCCCTTCGCGAGCAAGCCTGCATACAGAGGGTGAATTTCAGGCATTAGTGATCAAACGCTGCCGGCAATCGAGCACCAGTTTTGCCCCACCCAAATCACTGCTGCCCACCTCGAGATGGAAGCCATGCAAGCTGACAATCGCCGCGACGATCGACAGCCCAAGGCCAAAGCCACTCTGCGGTTGCCCACCCTCGGCGCGGTAGAAACGCTGGAACACCGCCTCACGCTCGGCCTCTGGGATTCCCGGTCCTGAGTCGTGTACTTCGATGCGCGTGTGCCCGGCATCATTCACGCCACGCAACATCACCGTGCCGCCGGCCGGCGTGAACTTGATCGAGTTGCTCAGCAGATTCGCCAAAGCTTCGAACAACAACGCTCGGTCGCCATTGAGCGGGGGCAGGGTCTGCGGCATGTTCAGCACGAAACGCAGCTCGCCTTCTTCTGCCAGCGGCAGGTAAAACGCGTGCAGTTCTTCCAGCAGCAAGACCGGGTCAAGTTCGACAAACCCTGAGCGTCGCTGGCGATCCTCCAATTCGGAAATCCGCAACAACCCGCGAAACCGCGCCATCAGCGTATCGGCCTCGGCCAATACCAGGTCCAGTTGCGCCGCTTCTGGCGAGCCTTCACCGGCCTGCTGCTGGATGCGATACAACTGCGCCCGCAGTCGGGTCAATGGCGTGCGCAGATCATGGGCAATGTTGTCGCATACGCCTTTGACTTCATTCATCAGCCGTTCGATGCGCTCAAGCATGGCGTTGACGATGGCGGCGAGCATGTCCAGCTCATCACGGCGATTGGACAGCGGCAAGCGGTGGGTCAGGTCACCGGCGACAATGGCTTGCGCGCTGTCCTGAATCGCACGAATGCGCCGCAATGGCCGGCGCCGCAGCAAGTGCCAACCGGCAATCCCCGGCAAAATCGTCAGTGACACGCCCCAGAACAGCGCGTGCAGGATGATCCGCGTTACCGCGAACAGCGAGCCGTTGTCACGCAGCAGGACCAGCCAGCGTCCGTCGCGGGTTTGCGTCGCGACGGCGTCGCAGCTGTCGGCCGGCAGGGTCGGATCATCGGAATCGGCGCAGTTGGCCAGCATGTGGATCTTGCCGTCCAGTGGCAGGCCTTCAGGAATTTGCTGCAAGGCACCGCCGAGGTACCTGCCGTGCGTGTCGAACAGCCCGTAGGCGTCGATACCGCGAATATCGAAGGTCATGCTCGCAGCGAGCGCTTCTTCGAGTTGTTCGCCGAGAAAGTGCGAAAACAGATGCTGACGTTGCATCAGCGAATGCTTGGCAAGGTTGTCGAGGTAGCCGGAAACCTCGTAATACATGACCCCCATGAGGATCGCGCTCCAGGCCACGAACAGCGAACTGTACAGCGCCAGCAAGCGGCTGCTGGAGGAACGCCAGCCGTCAGACGGGTTCGGCAATGACATAACCGGAGCCCCGTACCGTGCGGATCAGCGGAACGTTGCCCGCAGCGTCGATCTTCTTGCGCAACCGGCCGATGTGGACGTCGATCAGGTTGGTGCCGGGGTCGAAGTGATAACCCCAGACCTCTTCGAAAATCATCATTCGCGAGAGGATCTGCCCGCTGTTGCGCATCAGAAATTCCAGCAGCTTGTATTCGGTCGGCAGTAGCGTCAGCACTTGCTCGGCGCGCCGTGCTTCGTGGCTGATCAGGTCCAGCTCAAGGTCCGCGACCTGCAACGTCGTTGCCTGGGTGGCGCCGCTGTGCTGGCGACGCAGCAACACTTCAACCCGTGCCGCCATCTCGTCGGTGGCGAACGGTTTGGTCAGGTAGTCATCGCCACCGGCGCGCAAGCCGCGCACGCGCTCATCGACATCGGACAGGGCGCTGATCATCAGAATGGGCGTGGCCACGCCCATGGTGCGCAGGGTGGTGACGATGGCCAGGCCATCAAGCTCGGGCAGCATGCGGTCGAGGGTGATCAGGTCATAGTGACCACTGGCGGCGCGCGCGAGGCCTTCGCGGCCATTGTCGACCCAATCCACGTCCAGGCCGTGGCTGCTGAGTTCGGCGACGATTTCCCGGGCGGTCACGGCGTCGTCTTCGATGGTCAAAATTCGCGTCATAGGGCAGGCCTTGATCGGTTCAAACGGAATGGCAGCATTTTGCCAAGAAATTTCCGTCACGCTTTAAATTAACTTTCATGTAGGGGCTGTCACAAACGCACAGAACGGCGCGTTGTGGCGGCCAGTGCCAATGCATAAAACCCGTACAAAAATCCCTTACTTTGCAAATTGCAATGCCCTGAGAAGTTCATCTTTTATAAGTAATTGAAAATAAAGAATTTATTTGTTGTTGGTGAATGGCACGGTCACTGCAATTCCCGTTGTGACCAGTTGTAACACCATTTTTCGTGCCTGGAGCAGAACAACAATGAATAGATCCTCTGATGGGCTTTATCCTGCCTACGAACAGTCCAGCAGCGTTTCAGGTGTGTCCTGGGGCGCGATTTTCGCAGGTGCCGCGGCGGCCGCGGCCCTGTCGATGATTCTGGTGCTGCTGGGCTTTGGTTTGGGCTTCTCTGCCGTTTCACCGTGGGCCGGGGAGGGCGTCAGCGCCAAGGGCTTGGGCATTTCGACCATCATCTGGTTGGCGGTGACGCAAATCATCGCTTCCGGCATGGGCGGTTATATTGCCGGTCGCCTGCGGGTGAAGTGGGCAAACATGCACGGTGACGAGGTTTACTTTCGTGACACCGCCCATGGTTTCCTCGCCTGGTGTGTGGCAACGCTGGTGACGGCGATTCTCGTGGTCGGTTCGGTCAGCAGCGTCATCAGTGGCGGCGTGCAGGCCGGTGCCAGTGTGGCCAGTGGCGCCGCCAGCGCCATGACCCAAGCGGCCGGTACTGCGGCGGCGAACACCAACAGCAATCAATATGGCTACTTCATTGACAGCCTGTTTCGTGATGATCGCCCAGCCTCCGTCAGCGATGACGCGGCGCACGGCGCCGTGGCGCGGATCTTCGCGCAAAGCCTGGCCAACGGTCAGCTCAGTACCGAAGACCGTACCTACCTTGCGCAACTGGTCGCACAACGCACCAACCTGACTCAGGCCGATGCCGAGCGCCGTGTCGATGAGGTCTACGCCCGTACCCAGAAAGCTCTTGCCGACGCCAAAGTCAAAGCTCAACAAGCCGCCGACACCGCCGCCAAAGTCGCTGCCTGGACGTCGCTGTGGATGTTCATCGCGCTGCTGGCCGGTGCGTTCTTCGCCAGCCTCGCAGCCACGTTCGGCGGCCGCCGCCGCGATGCGGTCGAGTACGTTGAAGTCGACACGTACGCCACCACTACCACACTGCCCCCAGTCCGTTAAAAAGGGAGAATCACCATGCGCTCACTTCTGCTGTTTTTCCTCGGCGTACCGATCCCGATCATCATCCTGATCGCTCTGTTCGTGCACTGATTGCTTGATTGAGGCTTATGCCTGGGCCGCTTCCACCTTCGGGTGGCAGCGGCTTTTTGCTTTCTGGGTGACCAACGGTGAGAATCGCCGGCGGAAGTGGATTGGCCGCTTTCACTGTCAGTTAAGGATGAGCTCGTTGGACAAGAAGGAAATCAAGCGGCAACTGGTCGAGATGCTCGACGCTGGCCGCTCCAAAACTGAAACCTTCAAGGCGCTCTCGGGTGGGAAGGTCAAGGATCGGGTGTTGGCTGCATGGATTGGCGGGCGGCCTGACCCCGCTCTCAGAGAGCGTCATTCACTCAAGGTCACGATTCTGGTGGTGCTGACCTGCATTCAGGCATTGATCGGCGCCTTTGCCGGGTTCTTCCTGCTGTATGAAGTCAGTGCGGGTATGGCCCTGATAGTCATGCTGTTGGCGGGCGGCATTCCCTTGTTGTTCGCCTGGGGCTTCTACAAGAACATTGCTGCGGTTTACACCGTCTACGTGATCCTGACGATCAGCCAGTTGTCGCGCATGTTCAAGGGCTTCGATGAAGACCCGGTGTCTACCCTGATCGGCGTTGGCATCACCCTGGCGATAGTGGGCTACGCGGCCTGGCTGAAAACGCTGCTGTTTCCGGACCTGGGGTTCATCGGTGCGAAAAAGATCAAAGGGCAGTTCGTCTTCTCCAACTGATCGTTGAACAATCCGACTGCTTTCACTGGCCTGGATCAATATTTTTCCTGGCGATTTCGCCTAACTTAAATGATCCAGGCCTTTGCTGAGCAATGAACTACATTGCTTGTCGCGCACCTCGCTGTGCTGACGAAGTATCCGCGTTGACGCCCTATTCACAGAAAAAAACGCGTCGACACGGTGTAGTGCAGCAAGGAGCTGACACAACCTCAACCGAACCTTCACGGATGAACACCGCAATGCACTGCCTAGAACGAACCTTTGATATCCAGCCCTTGGCCCAAGCGGATATGACCGTCCACATCAACGGCCAACCGATCACCGCCGCCATCGGCGAAACCGTCCTCAGCGTTATTCAATCCCTCGGTGTGCGCCAGATTGCACGCAACGATCATGACCAGATCAGCGGCGCCTACTGCGGCATGGGCGTGTGCCAGTGCTGCCTGGTGAAAATCAATGGCCGGCACAAACGCCGTGCCTGTCAGACCGTGGTGCGTGACGGCATGCAGATCGAAACCCAGGTCAACCGCATCGCCGGGCAGGAGGTCGTATGAGCCTGCAACCGGTCATCGTCGGCGGTGGGCCGGCGGGAATGGCAGCGGCCATCGAACTGGCGCGCCACGGGGTGCGCTGCACGTTGCTCGAAGAAGCTTCGCGCCTGGGCGGTGTGGTCTATCGCGGCCCGCTGCGTGATGGCGTGCAACTGGATTATCTGGGGCCGCGTTACGCCGAAGCGCTGGGCAAACTGCACGGCGAATTCCAGGAGCAAGCCGGCCTGATCGACGTGCGCCTAAACCATCGAGTGGTCGGCGCCGAGGGCACCCGTGCACTGGTGGTGCTGGATGGCGACGAGCAACTGCACGAGATCCACTACCCGCAATTGCTGCTCGCTGCGGGTTGCCATGAACGCAGCGTGCCGTTTCCCGGTTGGACGCTGCCGGGAGTGATCATGCTTGGCGGCCTGCAATTGCAAATCAAGAGTGGTGTGGTCAAGCCGCAGGGGCCGGTGGTAATCGCCGGCACCGGGCCGTTGCTGCCGCTGGTGGCGACTCAGTTGCACGCTTCTGGCGTGAAGGTTGCGGGGGTGTATGAGGCTTGTGCATTCGGCAAGATCGCCCGCGAGAGCCTGGCGCTGCTGAACAAGCCGCAACTGTTCCTCGACGGCTTGAGCATGCTCGCTTACCTGAAACTACACGGCATCGCGATGAATTACGGTTGGGGCGTGGTCGAAGCCCACGGCGAGGGCGAACTGAAAAGCGTCAGCGTCGCCCCGTACTCGGCCACTTGGGAGCCGGACATGTCCCGCGTCGAGCGCTTTGAAGCCAAGACCCTGGCGGTCGGCTACGGATTCATTCCACGCACCCAACTCAGCCAGCAAATGGGCCTGGAGCACGGCTTCAGTGACGACGGTTACCTGCGCGCCAACGCGAACATCTGGCAGCAAAGCAACGAACCGCATGTGCATCTGGCCGGCGACATGGGCGGCATTCGCGGTGGTGAAGCGGCAATGCTCGCCGGCAAGATCGCCGCGACGTCGATCCTGCTGCAACGTGGTGTCCTCGACGAGGAACTGGCCCGCGTGCGCCGTGATCGTTATCTGGGCAAACTCAAAGCCATCGTGCGTTTCCGTGCGGCGGTGGATCGTTATACCGAACGAGGCGTCGGCCAGACCGCGCTACCGGCTCCAGACACCGTGATCTGCCGTTGCGAGCACGCGACCCGTGCCGACATCGATCGTGCGCTGGAGCAGGGTGTTCAAGACATCGCCAGCCTGAAAATGCGTACCCGCGTAAGCATGGGCGATTGCCAGGGGCGCATGTGCGTCGGCTATTGCAGTGACAGACTGCGCCAGGCCACCGGGCGCAAGGACGTCGGTTGGCTGCGCCCACGTTTCCCGATTGACCCGATCCCTTTTTCCGCTTTTCAGAATATCGGCACGGAGGCCGCTTCCCATGAGTAAGTTCTATGACGTGGTCATTGCCGGTGGCGGCGTAATCGGGGCGTCCTGCGCCTATCAATTGTCCAAACGCAAAAACCTCAAGGTCGCGCTGATCGATGCCAAGCGCCCGGGCAACGCGACCCGCGCTTCGGCCGGCGGTTTGTGGGCCATCGGCGAGTCGGTTGGCCTGGGGTGCGGGGTGATTTTCTTCCGCATGATGTCGGCCAACCGCAAGCGCGAAACCCAGGGCGCGGCGGTGGCGGTGGACGCCAGCACGCCGCACATCCTGCCCGAATCGTTCTTCGATTTCGCCTTGCAATCCAACGCGCTTTACCCGGCGTTGCACCGCGAGTTGAAGGACAACCACGGCATGGATTTCAAGTTCGAGAAGACCGGGCTGAAATTCGTGATTTATGACGACGAGGATCGGCTCTACGCCGAACACATCGTCGGCTGCATTGCGCATCTGGCCGATCAGGTGCGCTGGCTTGATCAAGCCGCACTGCGCGAAGCGGAACCGAGCGTCAGCCATGAAGCGCGAGGGGCGCTGGAGTTTCTCTGCGATCACCAGGTCAGCCCGTTCCGCCTCGCCGATGCCTACATGGAAGGCGCGCGGCAGAACGGTGTGGACATCTACGTCAACACCAACGTCACAGGCGTGTTGCACCACGGCACCCGCGTGACCGGCGTGCAAACGACTGAGGCGGGTGTGTTCCACTGCAAAACGCTGATCAACGCGGGCGGCGCCTGGGCGGCGGATTTGAGTGAGTGGGCGACCGGTATCCGCATCCCGGTAAAACCGGTAAAAGGCCAGATTCTGCTGACCGAGCGCATGCCGAAGATCCTCAACGGTTGCCTGACCACCAGCGACTGCTACGTGGCGCAAAAGGACAACGGCGAGATCCTGATCGGTAGCACCACCGAAGACAAAGGCTTCGATGTCACCACCACCTACCCGGAAATCGCCGGGCTGGTGCAGGGCGCGGTGCGCTGCCTGCCGGAGCTTGAGGACGTCAATCTCAAACGCACCTGGGCGGGGTTGCGTCCGGGGTCGCCCGATGAGTTGCCGATCCTTGGGCCGATGCGCGGGGTGGAGGGCTATCTGAATGCCTGCGGACATTTTCGCACCGGCATTCTGACTTCGGCGATTACCGGTGTACTGCTGGACAAACTGGTCAACGATGAGCCCTTGCCGCTGGACATCACACCGTTTCTGGCGGATCGGTTTGAAGTGGCACCGGTCGAGCCAGCGCTCGAATTAGAGATGGCCTGACCTAAGCAAGCCAGTTCCCACAGTGATCGAGTCGTACCAGCATTCTGTACACGACGCGAAACCCTGTGGGAGCGGGCTTGCCCGCGATGGCGGCCCGCGCGGCGCCTGATTCTCAGGCCTGGCGCGATTCTTCTTCCAACTGATCCGATTCAAACAAGCGTGCCAGTTCTGCCCGGGCTTCCTGGGCGGTTTGCAGGACTTTGGCCGCGTCGTCGTAGACCGCGTGTTGCGCCTCCAGCACCTGTTCGTCGTGGTGCTTGAAGCGCTTGATCCGCGCATCGGCCTGAGCGTGTGTCAACCCAAGACCGACCAACGTGCGCCGGCTCATTTCCAGGCTCGAATAGTAAGTCTCTCGAATCGCTTCAGCGCCGATATCCACCAAGCGGTGCACATGCTGACGGTTACGCGCCCGGGCGATGATCTTCATGTGCGGGTAGAGCTTGCGCACGACTTCGGCGGTCTTGATGTTGGTGTCCGGATCATCCGTGGCAATCACGAAATATTCCGCCTCGCCGACCTTGGCGGCGTTGAGGATTTCCGGGCGCATCGGGTCGCCATAAAACACCGGCACGCCGCCGAAACTGCGCGACAGTTCGATGGTTTCCACCGAGGTGTCCAGCGCCACGAACTTGATGTTCTGTGCCCGCAGAATCCGCGCCACGATCTGGCCCATCCGGCCCATGCCCGCGATCACCACGCGCGGTGCATCGGTTTCGATTTCGCGGAATTTTTCCGGCACCTCCACCGGTTGCACTTTGGGGCTGACCAGTCGTGCGCAGACCAACAGCAGCAACGGCGTCACCGCCATCGACAGGGTGATGGTCAGCACCAGCAAGTCATACAGGCGCGGCTCGAACAGGCCTTGATCGCGGCCGATCTTGAACACCACAAAGGCAAATTCACCACCGGCCGCCAGGACGATGCCGAGACGAATGGCACTGATCTTGTTCAAGCCTCCGGCCAGACGGCCCACCACAAACAGCAACGGCAGCTTCAAACCGATCAGCAGCAGCGTCAGGCCCAATACCGTGAACGGCGCGTTAAGCAGCAGACTGAGGTTGGCGCCCATGCCCACACTGATGAAAAACAGCCCGAGCAGCAGGCCTTTGAACGGTTCGATCTGCGCTTCCAGTTCATGGCGATACTCCGAATCCGCCAGCAGCAGGCCGGCAAGAAACGCTCCCAACGCCATCGACACACCGACCAGATCCATCAACCACGCCGTGCCGATCACCACCAGCAACGCCGTGGCGGTGGACACCTCCGGCAACCCGGTTTTCGCCACCACACGGAACACCGGACGCAACAGGTAGCGCCCGCCCACCACCACCACAGCGATCCCGCCGAGCACCTGTAACGCGTGATTCAGACTCTCGGCACTGCTGGTGTTCTCGGCGCTGCCGGCGAGCATGGGCACCAGCGCAATCAACGGGATCGCGGCGATGTCCTGAAACAGCAAAATCGCAAACGCCAGGCGCCCGTGAGGGCTGGTCAGTTCCTTGCGTTCAGCCAGGCTTTGCAGGCCGAACGCGGTGGACGACAGCGCCAGGCCAAGGCCCAGCACAATCGCGCTGTTGAGCGGCTGACCGAAGACCGAAAGCGCCAGTACGCCAATCACCGAAGCGGTCAGCAGCACCTGCGCCAGACCAACGCCAAACACCGATTTGCGCATCACCCACAACCGTCGCGGCGACAACTCAAGGCCGATGATGAACAGCAGCAACACCACGCCCAGTTCCGATATATGCGCAACGCTTTGCGGATTGCCGATCAGGCCCAGCACCGACGGGCCGATGATCACCCCGGCAAGCAGATAACCGATCACCGCGCCCAATTGCAGGCGCTTGGCCAGTGGCACGGTAAGTACGGCGGCGAACAGAAACACGACAGCGGCTTGCAACAGATTGCCTTCATGGGGCATTGAATGACTCCTGACAGCGGTACGGCGGGGGCGACAAGGATAAGGTCTAGGCAGACCTCCAATCCACTGAAGATCCACTGTGGGAGCGGGCTTGCTCGCGAAAGCGGCGGGTCGGTTGAACGAAATGTCAGTTGACACACTGCCTTCGCGAGCAATCCCTTCTCTCGGGGGAATCTTCGTGAAGCCTGTAATAATTTGCATCAATTGGTTACATTCATAGCCTTTGTGAATCAATCGTCCGAGTTCCGCCATGGCCATCAACTTCGATCTCAACGACTTGCAAGCCTTTCGCGCCGTGGTCGAGCAGGGCAGTTTCCGCAAGGCCGCCGACACCGTACGTCTGTCGCAACCGGCGCTGAGCCGGCGCATCGAAAAACTCGAAGACGCGCTTGGCGTAAAGCTGTTCGAACGCACCACCCGCAAAGTCAGCCTGACCCAGGCCGGGCGCGGTTTCATGCCCAGTGTCGAGCGTTTGCTGGATGATCTCGACGTGGCGTTGCTGGGGATCAGCGAAGTTGCCTCGACCCGATTGGGCCATGTCACTGTCGCCTGCGTGCCGTCCGCCGCTTACTACTTCATGCCGCGGGTGGTTGCCCGTTATCACCAGCAGTTCCCGCGAATCAAAGTCAAAGTGCTCGATTCCAGCGCCCATGACGTCCTCAGCGCAGTGGTCAACGGCGAGGCGGATTTCGGATTGAGTTTTATGGGCACGCAGGATGCCAAAGTCGATTTTGAACCGCTTGTGCAGGAGTGCTATGTGGTTGCCTGCCGGCGTGATCATCCATTGGCCGGACGCAACAGCGTGACGTGGGATGAGTTCTATCGGCAGGATTACATCTCGCTGGACAAGACGTCCGGCAATCGCTTTCTGCTCGATCAGGCGTTGAACGGTGTGGTGGCGCAGCGCCAAAGCATCTGCGAAACGCGGCATGTGACGACAATGATTGGCCTGGTGGAGGCCGGTCTAGGAGTGGCGGCGGTACCGATGATGGCGCTTCCGGGGCCGGATCATCCGATCCTGACGCGGGTGCCATTGACCGACCCGCAAGTGATGCGCAGTGTCGGTATCCTCAAGCGCCGGGGTCGCACATTGACCCCGGCGGCGTTGGAGCTGGAGCGGCTGGTGGTGGAAATGAAAGTCCAGCCGCCAACGATCAACGCTTGACCGAATCCATCCCGGTGGCCTGCACGTCAGTCTGGGCGGCCGGTGCGGCGAGGTAGGCGAGTAGCGCCTTGGCTTCTTGCGGATGCTGTGCGCCGACGGGAATGCCGGCGGCAAATCGTGTGACCGATTGCACCGACTCAGGAATCCTGGCCACAAAACTCACCCCCGGCACCGGCAGCAATTCGCTGACCTGCTGAAAGCCCAACTGATAATCGCCCGTGGCAACGACCGAGCCCACCGGGATTTTCGTGATCATCTTCGCTTTTGGTTTCAGTTGATCTTCGATGCCCAGTTTCTTGAACAACTGCTGCTCGATGTATACGCCGCTGGCGCTGTCGGAGTAGGCCACCGACTGTGCATCGAGCAGGGTTTTCTTCAGGCCTTCGACGCTGCTGATGTCCGGTTTCGGCGCTCCCTGGCGCACTGCCAGGCCGATCCGCGAATCCGCCAGCTCAACACGTGACGCCGGGTCGACTTTGCCCTGTTTGATCAAGTCGTCGAGGGCGTAGCCGACCATGATCACCACGTCGGCCTGTTCGCCGCGCGCCAGACGATTAGGGATCGCCTCCGGGGACTTGCCCATCGACGGGCCAAGGGTGGTGTCGAGGGTGTTGCCGGTGGCCGCCGCGAATTTCGGCCCGAGGATTTTGTAGGCGGCGGTGAAGCCGCCCGAGGTCATCACGCGTAGCTCTTCGGCCTGCGTCAGGGCGCTGAAAGCGAGGAGGGCGAAGGCGGTCAGGGTGAACAGTTTTTTCATCGGGAAACGCTCCTTAAACGACGGCAGGTTGCAGGCGACCGCCAGCGCGGCGATACAGATAGAGGGTGGCGCACAACGCGCACAGTGCACCGATGCTCATCCAGTAACCCGGCGCGGCTTTGTCGCCGGTGTACTGGATCAGGAAGGTCGACATCGCTGGGGTGAAACCGCCAAAAATCGCGGTGGCCAGGCTGTAGGCCAGAGAGAAACCGGCGACGCGCACCTCCACGGGCATGATCTCGGTGAGGGCTGGAATCATGGCGCCGTTGTACATCCCGTAGATAAACGACAGCCACAACAGCGACAGCAACATGTGGCTGAAACTCGGAGCGTGCACCAGGTAGGACAGCGCCGGATAAGTCGTGGCCAGCGCCAGCAGCGACATGGCGATCAGCAGCGGACGACGGCCAATGCGGTCGGACAGCATGCCGCCAACCGGCAACCAGAAGAAGTTCGACACGCCCACCAGCAAGGTCACCAGCAGTGCGTCGGAGGTGCTCAGGTGCAGCACGGTTTTGCCGAAGGTCGGCGCGTACACCGTGATCAGATAGAACGCGGTGGTGGTCAGGGCGACCATCAGCATCCCGCCGAGCACGACGCCCCAGTTCTGACCGAGGGTGCGGAACACTTCGCCCATGCTCGGACGGTGTTTGCGCGCAGCAAACGCTTCGGTTTCGGCCAGGTTACGGCGCAGCACAAAGATGAACGGCACGATCATGCAGCCGACGAAAAACGGAATGCGCCAGCCCCAATCGGCAACCACGTTCGGCGCCATCCAAGCGTTCAGCGCGTAGCCCAGCGCGGCGGCAACGATGATTGCCACTTGCTGGCTGGCCGACTGCCAAGCGGTGAAAAAGCCTTTGCGACCGGGCGTGGCGATTTCGGACAAATAGACCGAAACCCCGCCCAATTCGGCACCGGCCGAGAAGCCTTGCAGCAGCCGTCCGATCAACACCAGTGCGGGGGCGAACAGGCCAATGGTTTCGTATCCGGGCACCAGCACGATCAATATCGTGCCGCTGGCCATGATCGATAGCGTAACGATCAACCCTTTGCGGCGACCGACGTCATCGATGTACGCACCGAGCACGATGGCCCCCAGTGGGCGCATCAAAAAGCCTGCGCCGAACACTGCAAAGGTCATCATCAGAGAGGCGAATTCACTGCTCGCCGGAAAGAACACCGCCGCGATCTGGGTGGCGTAGAAACCGAACAGAAAGAAGTCGAACTGTTCGAGGAAGTTGCCCGAGGTCACCCGGAAAATGGCGCCGGCCCGCGAGCCGCCGTGTGGGATTGAGGCTGTCATGACAAAGTACTCCACCGCTTTTATGACGTGCGCTACGGGGAAGCGGCGCACGGTTTTTATTGGGGTGGATAGTGGCGCAGGTGTAACAATCTGTTAATTGCATTGTTGGTATGGATTGATGCGCAAAGCGGATCAGTCAGGGGCGCTGAACCGCTCTGGGATCTGGCTTGCCAGCGATGGCATTCGTTCCGCCAATCAATCCATTGAACCTGTCGGCCTCTACTGCTGACCGTTTGCTTGCTCAGCGGCATTGCGAACGGTGAAGCTGCCATCCCAGTGCGGATCAATCCGCCGGATGCGCTCGTTCAGCTCAGGGTGGGTAGCGAAGAGGCGACTCAGCGGGTTCGAGACGCCCACGCTGAAATACAAGTGACTGTACTCACCGGCTCGGGCAGCACTGATAGATGAACCCTGCGCGCCGATTTTTTTCAGGGCGCCGACGATGCTCTGCGGATTGCGCGTGAATTGCACCGCGCTGGCATCCGCCAGGAACTCGCGTTGGCGACTCACTGCTGCCTTGATCAGGCTGCCGAAAACATTACCGATAAATCCGGCAACACATACACCGCAGGCACGAGGGTACCTGAGGCAATCGCCATGAGCGCATCCAGCAGGCTGCCGGTGCCGCTCAGGTAATTTTCGAAACCATAGAAGACGAAGGGCAGGCTGGTGAGGACTGTCAGAGCCAGCAGCGACAGGATCATCAGGTTCACCAAGCGTGTCGTCTGGCGTCTGGCCCTGCGTTGATTTTCAAAAAAATTCATGGGCCGTCCTTGGGTAACGAGGGTTAGAAAGAGACTTTCGGGGCGACCTTGATGGCCAGCGTGTCAGCAAATTTCAGCGGAGCTGCATCGGTACCATGATCGAAACCGGTTGCCAGCAGCACCGCAGGGAAACCCTGTTTGAGGGTGTTGTAGGTCATCACCGCATCGTTGTAAGCCTGTCGCGCAAAGCTCACTTTGTTTTCGGTGCTGCTCAGCTCTTCACTGAGTTGCTGCATGTTCTGCGAGGCCTTGAGATCGGGATAGGCCTCCAGCGTCAGATGCAACCGACCCACCGCGCTGCTGAGCGTGCTGTCCGCTTGGCCCAACTGCTCGATGTTTTTTGCGTTGCCCGGTTGCGCTTGCGTGGCCTCAAGTACGGCCACTGCAGCGTTGCGCGCAGCGATGACCGTTTCGAGGGTTTCGCGTTCGTGGGCCATATACCCCTTGGCAACGGCCACCAGATTGGGGATCAAGTCGTAACGGCGCTTGAGCTGGACTTCGACTTGGGCCGAACATCGCGCCATCCTGTGGGAGCCTGGCTTGCCTGCGATCGCGTCCCGACGGACAACTACAATCCCCCTGCCAGCCCCGACAAAAAACAAGGAATGATTCCAGCACCGCGCAGTCGGAGTTCAGGTATCAGACATCTCAGGAGGTTCACCGATGAACAGCAAAACCCTAATCGCCAGCCTGGCCCTCGTCGCCGGCATCGCCGGGATCAGCCCAGTCGTTCAAGCGGCGCAAACCTCAAGCGAACCCGCCGTGCAATCTCCGGTCAGTGACCGCGAGTTGAAGGTCAATGACCGCGCACCAGACGTTTATCAGCGCAGCGAGAAAGCCCTCGACTGGAAAGCCAAGGGCCTGAAAAAACCGGTCGATCAGGCCCAGTGGGTGCAGATCAATGACCAGTACGTCATGGTAATGATCACCAACGGGACCATTGTCGAGATGAAACCGGTTCCGCGTTAATCCCAGGATTCAAAAGCCCTGCGCCTTTAGACGCGCAGGGCTTTCCTCACCCAACCGATACTGATTATTCCCGCTGCGCTTGGCCTCATACATCGCCAGATCGGCAATGTGCAGCAACCGATCCATCGCCGTCGCATGATCGGGAAACACTGCGACGCCAAGGCTGGTACCGATATGGCGCTGGTCGTTGCCGATGCTGACCGGTGGGGACAGTTCGATGAAGATCTTCTGGCAGATGCTGCGGGCTTCGTCCTGCAGGTTGATGCCGGGTGCGAGGTCTTGCAGGATCACCACGAACTCGTCGCCGCCGATGCGCGCGACGGTGTCGCTGGCGCGCAGGATGCGTTTCAGACGAGTGGCGGTGGTGATCAGAACCCGGTCGCCGGCAGCGTGGCCGTACTGGTCGTTGATGGTTTTGAAACCGTTTAGGTCGACGAAGACCAGTGCCACCCGCGTGCCGCTCTGGCGCGCATGGTCCAGCGCTTCGCAGAGCCGTTCTTCAAGCACCAGCCGATTGGGCAGACCAGTCAACGGGTCGAAGTGGGCGAGGTGTTTGAGGTAACTGGCCGAGGCTTTTTCTTCGGTAATGTCGCGCACTACGCCCATCATTTTGATCATCGCGTCGTGTTCATTACGCACCACATTGCCGGTTTCCCGGAGCCAGCGAATCGTGCCGTCAGGCCAGACCACGCGATATTCCTCGTCGTGGTTTTCACCGGTTTCCAGGCAACGCAGTTCGCCGGCGCGCACCCTGACGCGGTCGTCCGGATGCACGCAGGAACAGAACAACGCGTAGGAAGGCGTCACTTCGCCGATGTTGAACCCGAACATGCCGTAGATCGCGTCCGACCAATACAACCGATCGGTGTCGACCTCCCAGTCCCAGGTGCCGATGCGCGCAAAATACTGGCTGCGCTTGAAGCGCTCGACGTCGCCGTCCTGATGAATGTTCTGGCCATCGACGGCGCGGGTCAGCAGCTCACGGTAATCGTCGAGTTGCTGGAGCAAACCGCGTTCGCGCCAGATTAGCAGGACGATGACGGCAAGCATCACCGTGCCGATGGCAAGACTGATCAAGAGCTGAGTCATTTGGGCGCTGCCAGCATGGCAAGTCGATCCGGGAAGTAATGGCGGTTGGCTATGTTAAGGGTTCATCACTCGGTTCGGATACCACGTTGATCGTCACTGACGGCTTGCCAATACCCGGCAATTCTGGGAAAACGGCGGCCAGTTGAACAATAGAGTGAATGTCATGAATGATGAACTGCAGGTCATCGATCTTGAGGTGGGCGAGGGCAAAGCCGCCGTCAAAGGCGCGCTGATCACTACCCAATACACCGGCTGGCTGGAAGACGGCACGGAGTTCGATTCGTCCCACACCCGGGGCAAACCTTTTCAGTGCGTGATCGGCACTGGCCGGGTGATCAAGGGTTGGGATCAAGGACTGATGGGCATGCAGGTCGGTGGTAAACGCAAACTGCTGGTGCCGGCGCATTTGGGGTACGGCGAGCGGACGATGGGCAAGATCCCGCCGCATTCGAATCTGGTGTTTGAGATCGAGTTGCTGGAGGTTTTGACGCGGGAGGATTGAGGCTGGCGGGCGCGGGATGTGAACGAGTTGGATGAAGGCCACGCTTCATCCAAATGATTCCAGTCTGCGATTTTGTGGATCAGGTGAATACTTCAATATCGGGACATTCACGGGTCCATCACGTGACCGTCATGTCATTGAATTGCTCGCCGATGGTATCGACGCATAGGCAAGTTCCTTTCTTCGAGTAGTACAAGACGCAACGCGAGCTATCAAACGAGCAGGTATCCAGTTCGAAGAACTTGCGTGCAGCCAGCTCCCGCTCTACGCCACTGTATTCATAGCCGTCGGTGGCATGTATCCGCGTCGGCTTCCATCCTTGTTTGACTAGCTTGGACTTGGCCGCAGCCAGACGCTCACCGACGACGATGCCTGCTGGCCCGTGTTTGTCGCTTATCGCCTGTGAGCCGTCGGCAAATGCTGTGCTGATGCCCATGCAATAAAGTGCGGCAAGTACGAGGATTGAAGACTTCATTTGACAGTCGCTCCAGCCGGGGCTGTCTACTTTGTTGCTGCTTTCGGCATCGCGCCTGGAAAAATCAGCCGCGGATCTATTCAAGCAGGCAGGTGATCGACCATCACCCTCACGGGTGATGGGTTCGATGCATGACGCGGTTTAGATATTCGGGGTGTAAGAGAAACTTTGCGAAGCTTCGGTATCGGAGAACGGCGTCACACGCGTTTTCTTGTTGAACAGGCCATTGACGAGCGAGCCTGGGAACATTTCGATGGAGTTGTTGAACAGTTCGACGTTGCGGTTGTAAATGGTGATGGCCGCGCCGACGTTTTCTTGTTGTTCGGCGATTTCACGCATCATGTTGTTCGCCGCTTCGGATGCTTTCAGATCAGGGTAAGCCTCAAAGGTAACGCGCAAGCCCCCCATCAGCTCCCTCGAGGCGGTTTCAACTTTCGTGAGGGCGTTGCCGTCCGCTCCAGCAGGAAGGGCATTGACCGCGCTGCGAAGGCCGGTGATTTTTTCGAGGAGGCTGGACTCAAAGACCATGAAGTCTGAGAGCACTTTTTGAAGCTGATCGAGCACCTTGGTCTTCTGGCGTTCGTAAACGAGCACGTCTGACCAGGCACGTTGTACTCGGTTGTGTCCCCCAATAATGCCGTTGTAGAGGCTGAAGCCCGCTACGATGATGACGACAGCGATAACAGCGGAAAGGATGAGTGCAATGTCCATGGCTTACTTCTCTTGGCGGCTTGTTAGGGGATAGGAGGCAAAGTTGTCATCGTGCAGCTCGCTGAGTGCATGGCTCCATTGGAGCGCCGACATCAAGCGCGGCAGTTCGATACCGGCAGAAATTTCTGCGTAAAACTCGTTGGGTGATGCCAGCGAATACTCGGTACCGAACGCGAGCAGGTCTTTGCTGGCGAAGCTGAGGCAGAGCTTTCCACTGTCGGCGAACTCCAGGTTCGGACGATGGAGGATGTCGAACAGCTTCAGCAAGTGGAGCACCGTCGAAGGCTTGATGAATTTCGCACAGAGTATCTCGCTGCGACCGGTCAAACGGAACGCTTTATTGAAATCCGGAGAAGCCGTGTCCATGGGGCACGCATAGTCGTTCTCCGATTGGTCACCAGATCTAACCGATATCCCGCTGACCCATGGAAAGTCGATGACAAGGCTGTACCGGTCGTAGTGGTCGTAAACCACTCGAGTCTCCGTTTTGGTTTTTCCATCTTTGTCGGTCACCGTGGTGTGCACTGTTCGCCTGTTAACGTAGTGCAACTGGCGATAGTGGTAAGGGAGGTTGCGCTGCGTGCCGGGAAATACACCCTGTATCGACTCGACCAACTCGCGGCTGTAGTTGCCCCGGCGGTAATCACCAAATTCCGTGTCCAGCTTCTTGAGGGTCGTGGCCGAGTCTTCTTTCAGGAAAGTCAGTCCGTTGTGGAAGTAGGATGACAGTCGAGCAATTCTTTTACTGAGCGACGGCAACCGATTAGATTTGGATTTCATCCATGTCAGACTCCCAGCGGCAATGACGATGCCAAGAAAACCAGTGCCCATGCCGAACGAGTCGGGATCAATTTCCAATCGATAAAAGAACAGAGCGACGCTAGAGATGTTCCCAATCCAATAAAGGGCCACAGCACTCGCAAGCAATAACAGGCCAGTGACGAAAAACCACCATGCGCGGGTGCGATCGAATTCGAGCGGGCCATCGTACGAGGCGAACTCATGGATCACCTTCAATAAGTCGGTGTTGGACTCAGTCTTGTCGATACTGGCTTCGCTCACGGCCAGCAATTTATTTAACCTCGCGTTCTGCGATGAGTTGGTCATGTCAGGTATCCATTGATTCAGGGATGCCTGGTGCGGGAGCAACGGCCCGGATTGAGGATTTTGCTCTATTCATAATCTGTCAGGAATTTTGAAAAGGAGTGGACGATACCATTGTCACGCAATGACCGTTTTTGGTGCGGGGTGTGTAAAAAAGGGCTCCAGTTTAACCAAGTTGAGTTCGCCGACAAAACGTCGAATCGCTCCCTCACGGCGCTTTAGGACTGACAGGGTTTTTCAGGGTTCTCACCGATAGTGTTCCCCGTTCAATTTCATAAATTGGAGGGTTTTTTTGAAGTCCGATCCTGGCGTTCACAAACGAGTGCTTGGCGCCTTGCCGGAGCTACCGCTCGATTGTAGGGTACACAGCCGTTACGATCTGCAGGGGAGCCAACTACCCGTGACACTCTCTATTGGCAATGCCAAAGCATTTTGGATCGACTGGCCACTTTCAAAATCGGCAGTGGTTGAAGTTAGCTCGAACCATATGGCTACTTCAGACCATCCCTAGTGCGTGATAAATCAAAGGTCGTCATGTAGCATAGACCCATCAGCAGTTCTACAGCCATCCCGTCACTACGCGCTACTGAATCAACTCTAGAAGGTTTGTGAATGATAAGAACTATCCCGGTGTGGAAAATGATGATGATCGCCAAAGGTAAGATATTGGGACTTTTAATCCTGGCAAGCATACCTGTTTTTATCTTTGGCGGTGCGAGGGTACTTCTTGAAGGGTTGCAGAATGGGCAAATTCGCCAGGCTGCAATGGGGTTTATCACTCTGATTTTTTTTGGTGTGGGTGCTCTGCTATTTGCACCTTCAAAAAAATATATCCCCGGTAAAACATTTCAGGCTTATAGAAATAAAAAATTCAATACAATGGCGGGTATAAATTACGGTTATGCATTCATTATTCTGTCGGGGGTAATTATTGCAGTTCTTGCACCGGAAACGGCGATGACAACACTGTACTATGGTTTAGGTGGCATTGTTTGTCTTTATTTTTATTCAAGAACATTAAAATTTCATGAGGATATCGATTTTTCGACAAATGAATATTTGGAAACCGCTCTGGGATTTCCTGCCGGGGAGAAAATTCTGGTCAGCTACCAGAATTTTGATGCCGGTGAGATTAAAAATGGTTGCAATGCTTTTGCCGCAACAGGAACCAAGTTAATTGTTGCGTCGTTTGACGGGAGTGTTTGGAGAAAGCTGTCACGGGACCTGAATCAGATCTCGCGCATTGGCATCGCCGGCGATGCATCCCAAAATCATTTTGTTAAATTGCAATTCAATGATGGAGCCGATGCTTTGTTGCGCATTGAACTATATGAAAAGCTCACATCAAATCCAACCCTGATAATAAGACGGCTGTTAGAAGCGATTGATGCAAGTCTTCTGAGCGATAGTGGTGCATCACAGGCAGTACAAAGACGTCGAGTGGTTGTCAACTCCGAAACTCCAACCCCGGTTTTAAAAAATGTTGCGCCTGAAGCGACGCTTGTACCCATGGCGCCTCTGCGTAACATCGAGGTTGCCCCTGATGTGTTAATTGCTATCCAGGCCGCCGAAGAAGTTGTTCCCGGTCGCAGGCTGGAGCTTTAATAATGTCGCATTGTACAAAGTTTGAATTTTCTTATGTTAATGAAGAAGCTATTGCCAAAGCTTTCGGCAAGATTGGCCTTAGCCCGACGACGAGTCTGGTTTCCACGTTTGCCAGCGATTTCAGTAAAAAAGTGTTGAGCAAGTTAGGCTATTTGGGCACGCAGCAATACAGGGCTATTTGTGGCCAAACCGCTGATGGATTCAATCTATTTGTTTGCCAAATTGAGGCGGGCTCATACAAACTCCTCATCGAACGGGAAAATATTTCAGTCAGCGATGAAGCGATAATGGATGATTTGGCTTTAAGCTTTCAGAAAGCATACATCAGCGTAGCCATCGATGAAACCATCAAGCGCATAGAAGCATCAGGGGTTCCAGCAAGGGTGAAAGAAACGCTTCAAGGGTTCGAGATTGAATTTGGACCTCGCTATGAATACGGTATTCATGTCACTTTTACGGGCGATGCAATTACGGAGGAAGTGCATGGCGTGAAAGGCGATATTTGCACAAAACTTACTGAAGAGCTTGAGGCTCTACTTTCTAGCCCTATGGCGGAGCTTGTAACAGAGTGGAAGCCGGAGTATACCGTAGTTCATGAAGAGCAAACCCTTCAAATTCTCAGTGCGAACTTCTAAATGGAAATCAATTTACACCATATGGAGTTAAGCAGCGTTAACGGCCCTGGATTACGCTTGACATTATGGGTGCAGGGTTGTGTGCTGAATTGTAAGGGATGTTTCAACCAGGCGACGCATGATGGCGAAGCGAATACGCTGATGTCTGTTTATGAATTGGCTCAGAAGATAAATGCAATGGACATCGCTGGGGTTACCCTCTCCGGGGGGGAGCCGCTCGACCAGGCGCCAGCCTTGGAACAATTAATACACGCCGTCAATGGCGAGAAAAACTGGATACTCTATACAGGCTATACGCCAAAAGAGATATTCCAGAATGAAGGCATGATTCGAGTTGTTAAAGCCGTAGACTTGACGCTGGCAGGTCGGTATCGGCATAACGCTAAACATCCCTATCAGCACAAGCAAATTATCAAAACCAGTGACAGAGTCGATATTGACTTTTTTCGTACTGGAAGAGTTGTCGAGTTTATTGTTTCAAATTCTGGCGTTACCAAAACCGGCCTTCCGATGCATGTATAACTCAGTTCAAGCGCAGGGATAATAAGCATGAGCCGTACCAAGCAGATAACAGATTACCTGAAAGCGCGTTATGCGATTTTGGTCATTGAAACTTTTGAGGAAGAGCGTGCTCTCAATGAGATTTCTGAAATCGCCAAGGCGCTCAGCCATCGTTTGTTCGTTTGGAACTCGACGCTAGGCGTCCAGATAAATGGCGTCGTGGCTGGGGATAAAACCTTTGATTTGAAAGTGGCCTTGGATTTTTGCGAAGAAAAGGCGAAGGAGGAGGGCAGCAAAAACATTTTTGTTTTTTGTGATGCTCATAACTACCTTGCCTCAAGCTCAAATCCTGTCTACCGCCGTCGACTTCGAGATTTAGCCATCAATATCCGTTCACGTGGTTATCGAAGCAACTGCATTGTCGTGGCGCCCAGCTTTGAAGTTGCTAATGATCTTCAAAAGGAAATCACGTTAATTGATTTTCCACTGCCATCAAGAGATGAAGTTAAAAATCAGATAAATAACTTTGTTAATTCATGGCAGGGCAACGGCAGTGTTAAGATTGATCTTTCTAGTGAGGCCAAAGATAAACTTATTGATGCCGCTTTGGGTCTCACGGGATTGGAAATTGACAATAGCTTGTCTCGTTCATTGGTATCCAGCCTGAGTATAAATGAAAACACCGTAAAGGATCTGCTTTCCGAGAAAAAACAAATTATACGGAAAACAGGTATTTTGGAATACATTGACTCAAAGGTAAGTCTTGAAGATGTTGGAGGGCTGGCAACTCTTAAAAAATGGCTCCATTTGCGTAGCCAGTGTTTTGGGCAGTTGGCTCAGGAGTTTGGTGTCAGAACCCCGAAGGGTTTGCTCTTAACGGGAGTTCCTGGTTGCGGCAAGTCGCTAACGGCGAAATGCATATCGTCGTCATGGAACATGCCCTTATTGCGTTTGGATATGGGAAAAATCTTCCAAGGGGTGGTCGGCTCTTCAGAATCCAATATTCGTTCCGCACTACGTACTGCCGAAGCTATCTCGCCCTGCATCCTATGGATCGATGAAATTGAAAAAGGACTTTCTGGCTCTTCCGGAGGGGCATCTGATGGTGGCACTGCTACACGCGTATTCGGCACGCTGTTGACTTGGATGCAAGAAAAAACGGCACCTGTTTTTGTGTTTGCTACCGCTAACAATATCAACAGCTTACCGCCGGAGTTGTTGAGGAAGGGGCGATTCGACGAAATATTTTTCGTTGACTTCCCGTCGACATCGGAAAGAAAGAAGATTCTTGAAATACATCTGAAGAAATTGAAGCGTGATCCAGAAAAATTCGATTTGGATCGATTGTCTGCTCTAGGCGGCGAGTCGAATTTTGGTAAAGACATTGTGCTTTCTGGTGCTGAAATCGAAGCTTGGGTTGGGGACTCGCTGATTGAAGCGTTCTCACGGCGGATGAATGGCGCTGGTGATTTAAGCGACCTGACGATGGTGGATTTTGAAACGACTATTTCGCGTTTTGTACCCATGAGCAAAATGCGTAAAGACGAGTTCACGAAACTTCGTAATTGGGCGAATCAAAATGCAATTAGCGCTTCGGCTATGGTTGCCGGTCAGAATGATACGGAAATTCAAATCGGCGGTAGGCAAATTGATTTTTAATTTGCGGTGATTTGGCAGCCTAACCGCTTAATCCCTGGCGACACGCCCATGCAGCTCAGCGGAACTGGGTGGGCCCAAGGAAGAAAAGATGACCTTCTTGGCCAACATTTCTTCCCTCGAGACAAAATTCCGAACCACTAGATTTGGATATCGGTGAGCGGGTTCGCTATCGGCACAAAGCTAGCGCGCGCGGCTGCTTCCCCTGGCTCTGGGTGGAATCCTTGCCGTTTTCGATTGAGCCTGAAGCCCACTTTGGCGTTTTGTCCAAACATCGAAGAGAAATTCTGGGACGTCATTGGGCTGTATCTGGAATGCAAAGGGAGAGGATGTTTTGAATAAAATACAACGCGCCCGTGAAGCACTGGCTTCACCGATCAATAGGGATCTTGTTTCTGAGGTGACACACTAGAGTTTTGAGGATTTTTCAATGGAAAAGTTAGTTTCTTTTTAGTGTGCAGTTAGGAAGTTGTGTTGTGCGGTAGCTATGAAGATCAGTTTTGTAATTTACATCCCCTTGTTATACGTTGAACAATATCAATTGTTTTATCCATTATGCATATCTGATATGCGTTGACAGTCCTCGATTTGATATGGAATTTTAGGCAGGCGTTACTGGCTTTTTTTTGCCCGTAAAGTGGTGCGATACTTCTATTCATACATAAAGGATTGTTTATGAGAGCGGTACATATGTTGGGCGCAGGGCATATGGGGGGGGCCATTCTTTACGGCCTTCGTCAGCAGATGAAGGGTACCGACAGTCTTCGTGTTGTCGAGGTTGATGCCGAGCGTAGCGCCAAATATTCCACTGATGGTTTCCGGGTCAGTACCCGCCTCGAAAGACTTGAGGACGACGACATTGTTGTTCTGGCTGTCCCTCCACAGCAGTTCGAACAGGCATTGGTACAAAACGAGCTGCTCAAACGACATCGCGGCCCGGTCATCTCGGTCATGGCCGGCATCACTTTGCATACGCTGACCCGTGAGTTGGGGCATTGCAACGTCGTGCGTTCGATTCCCAATACACCGTCACAGGTGGGTGAAGGCGTGACACTGTATTACGCCCCGACGCAAGCCCGTCCCGAACTGACAGCTGCTGCACAGCAGGTGTTCGGCGCAATCGGCTTGGTCATTCGTGTTGAGGACGAAGCGCAGATTGATTCAGGCACGGCCCTGGCAGGCGGCGGTCCAGCGCTGGTCGCCTTTTTTGCCGACGCCTTGCAGGAATATGCTCATGAGGAAGGTTTCGATGCCGGTCAGGCTGAACTGATCGCAACTCAGCTACTGCACGGCACTGCCCGGTTGATACGCGAAACGGGCAAGCCCGCCTGGCAAGTCTGCAAGGATGTACAAACCAAAGGCGGTACGACGGAGCGTGCTATCGACACGTTTGTTGATGCGGATATCAAGGGCATCGTCAAAGCGGCGTTACGGGCTGCGGCGCGTCGCTCGGTAGAACTCGGAAAGTAATGAGAAAAGGATAGCTTGATGAGTGCCCAGGTAAATTTGCAATCAGCCTCTCCAAACATCGATTCTCCACCGGCGGAGGACGTCAGTTACTCGCTCTATTTTGGTTTGGGTCAGTGCCTCACACTGGTGGATCACCCTGAAGTGTTCAAAGTCAGCGGGGCCGGCAAAGCATTTGGTTCATTACTGACAAGGCGTTTCGGAAGGCAATACGCCGATGCTCGTTTTCTCGATATAGGAACGGGCAGTGGCGTGCATTCACTGCTCTTGCGCCGCCTGGGTATGAAGTCAGTCACGGCCACGGACATTTCACCCCAGGCGATTGATGTGGCGAGGATCAATGAGGTTGCCAATCTTGGCACGGGCGATGTCCGATTTATCCACAGTGACCTGTTCGATGGCCTGGATCCCACCAACGACGCCTTTGATGTGATTCTGTTCAACCCTCCTGGCTGGCAAACCCCTTCGGCGGCGTTTCTACAGGCCTTGCAACGTACCGAGTCGGCTCAGGGGCTGTCCATTGAGGCGATGTTTTATGGCGATCGCACGCTCAAACGCTTTTTTGATGAAGTGCCATTATTTCTCAAGCCAGGCGCAAAACTCATTATTGGCCTGAACTCGCTGGTGGGTATTCCTGCCGTGATGCATGCCTTGTGTCAAAAGCACGAAGCCAATTACCACATTGACTGGTGCCTTTTGGAGCGACATGAGTTTCCGCTGATGCTGTACACGCAGCAGTGGCGGCAACTTCAGGGATTGATCCACGAGGAAATCGTCGATTGGACACGCCAAGGCGCCGCGTATTGTCGCTTTAACGAGCAGGGCGACATCATTTGGTCCTATGAAATCCTGGAGCTGACATTCAGCAGAAGGTCAATCGATGGCAACGGGCAATAAACGTTTACCTTTTCTGACCGGGATGCTCGCTGCCGGACTGTCCAACTTGTTTCTGGGACTGTCGTCGCTTTTTTGGAGGGTGTTCCATGACATGAATGCTATTGCTCTGGTGGGTTACAGAGTGGTGCTTTCGCTAGCGACCGTCACATTGATCTTGTGGGTGAAGCGAGATCTGCTCGCGCTGTTTCACCGACTGAAGCTGCGTCAAGTAGTGCTTCATGGCTGTGCTGCGGTTCTGGTGGCGACCAATTGGGGGGCCTTTATCTGGGCTTCGATTCACGGTCGGGTGCTGGAAAGCGGGCTGGGATACCTGATCGCTCCCCTGGTGAGTATTGCAGTGGGGTTGCTGGTCTATCGGGAACGGCTCAGCCCCCTGAAAGCGGTTGCGTTGGGCATTGTTTGCTTAAGTGTCCTTTTCCTGGTCACAGGCAGCGGCGATCTGGATGCCCGAGTCTATGTCGTCATCGGTGTGACATGGGGGCTGTACACCTGGCTGAAAAAACTCACGTCATTGAGCCCGCTCAACGGGTTGTTTGTGGAGTCCTTGGTGCTTGCCTGCGCGCTGTGCCCGCTGCTGTTTCTGTTCGATGGGTTCATACCCTTGCCCGCCAGCTTCGGCGGCTATGAACAGGCGCTGCTGATTGGCTGCGGGCTGGTGTCGATCATTCCGCTGGCGTTATTTTCGTTTGCTGCCGGGCGCTTGCCCATTTCGGCCATGGGGCTGTTGCAGTTCATCCTGCCATTGACCCAGTTCATTGTGGCTGTCGAGATCTACGGGCAACCAGCCTCGACTTACACGTTGCTGGCTTTTGCGGCTATTGCGTTCGGCATGATACTGGTCATCTTTGAACCTGTATTGAAAGGCTTCCTTGGATCAAATGGAGTTGAAGAAAGTGGGTCGAAAATATAGCGCTGTCGTCATCGGGCTGGGCATTGTCGGGAGCGCCACGTTGTGGCGCCTGTCGACTCGCCAGTCCAACATTCTGGGTATCGATGCTGGAGCGCCGATCAATCGACTGGGTTCATCCTACGGTGGCTCCCGAATTTTCCGGCAAGCGTATTGGGAGGGCACGCAATACCTTCCTTTGCTTTCCCAAGCCAATGATCTTTGGCACGAACTGGAAGCGTCCAGTGATCACCCCTTGCTGTGGCGTAGCGGTGGCCTTTTCATCGGGCCGCAGAGTTCAGGCGTGGTACCCAAAAGCGCCGCCACGGCGCGGGCAGGCGGGATTGACCATCAGCAACTGAATGCACAACAGATTACGCAGATGTTTCCGGCCTTTCGGGTGCAGCCAGACATGGAAGGTATTGTCGAGGAAGGCGCTTACACGATTGCAGCCGACGCCAGCAGGTTGCACATGCTCAATCTTGCCGTGCGTAGTGGTGCCCAGATTCGTTTCGGTAGCCATGTTCTTGAAATACATCGCAGCGAAGGCAGGCTTTTGATTCGATTGTCTGATGGCGAAGTCATCGAGACTGAGCGGGTCGTGCTAGCGACCGGCTGCACCTTGACCGATAGTTTGATCCCCGACTTGGCCGGATTGTTGCGCCCTAAAAGCGTCCCGATTTATTGGTTCAGCCCCAGGCCGGGCAGCGCCGACAGCTTCAAGAATTTTCCGGCTTTCCTGTATGAACTCTCCGATGGCCGCTTGCTGTACGGTACCCCGCAGATCACTGAGACCGAACCCGGGATCAAGATAGGTTTTCATAACAGTCAGCAAACGGATCTGGATATGGGGACCCAACTGGAGCCCGTCAGCCGCTCGGCAAGGGAGGAAATCGCCGAGTGTGTGGCAGCGCTTTTTCCATCCCTGGACCCAACGCCCTATGCCGCTAAAAAATGCATCTACACCATGAGCCCGGACGAGTCGTTTATCTTGGGGGAGTCGGCGCTACTGCCGGGTGTGTTCTATGTGTCTGCATGTTCGGGTCACGGTTTCAAATTCGCAACTGGGTTGGGGGAGTGGCTGTCCTGGGTGGTTCTTGGCGAGTCGCTGCAGCACATTGCCCCGGCTTTCTCCAAAGCTCGCTTCGATAAGGCCGGGTGAACTGTCACTGGTCTGGGGGCGGTCTGTTCTCGCTGTCAGTGATTGATTGGAGCTGACTGGTCAGCACCTGGCAGCAATGCCTCAATGAACTGATGAAATTGTCGACCAGCGGCGAATAGGGGCGATGCTGCGGGCGAACGACACTGACGGTGTACGGAATGGAAAGCGACAGCCCGCGAATTTTCAGCCCAAGTTTGGCGTAGGCCAGTGCTGTGAGTGGATTGATGATTGCGATGCCGACCCCTAGGGCCACCGTCGCGCAGACTGCCGCTGCGCTGTGCGTTTCAACTACCAACTGTCTGTTGATTCCGAGACTGTCGAAAAAACTGTCGATCTTGTTGCGATAGGGATCGTTGGTCGCCAGAGAAATAAAGTGTTCGCCTTCAAAGTCCTCGGGGTACAGGACGGCTTTTTCACACAGTCGGTGGTCGGTGGGCAAAATGCAGACAATGTCCGACGTGAAGATGGTCTCCAGGTCTGTGCCACGGGGGGCAATGGTGTCCTCGATAAGCCCCAGATCAAAGCGCTGTGAAGAAAGCCACTCGTTGAGCAGGGGAGAGTCCTGGGGAGTGATGCTGACTCCCACTTCGGGGTATTGATCGAGGAAATGTTTGCAGACAGTGGGCGCCACGGCCTGGGAGAAAGCAGGCAGGCAAACTATGGTGACTTGCCCGTGCTTGTACTGGCGAATGGCGTCAGCCGCCTTGGCTATCCGCTCAAGGCCAAAATAAGCCCTTTTGACTTCGTCGAAGAGCATCAGCGCTTGTTCGGTCGGGATCAGTTTGGCATTGGCGCGTTTGAACAACGTCAACTGGGTTACTGACTCAAGCCTGCCCAGTTCTCGGCTGATTGTCGGCTGTGAGGTGCGCAGCAGGGCTGCGGCGGCTGTCGCGCTACCTGTCGTCATGACCGCCCAGAATATCTCGATATGCCTGAAGTTCAACGTTGCCATGGCGATCCTTGCCTCAGTAATGGGTAGGGTTTAACCATATCAGATATGAATCGATATTGAGTGAATTGATATTTTTAATCTGACTGTACGTTGCAGATAATAGCCAGCAAGCAAGTTCAGTACTTAAGCAAGTGCTCTGGATTATTGGTGGTTATGGATAACACGATGAATTACAGAACGTTTGGCAGGCTTGGCTGGAAAGTCAGTGAGGTGGGTTATGGCATGTGGGGTATTGCCGGCGGCGAAGGAGGCTGGACCGGCTCTGCCGATGAACAAGGCATGCAGGCTCTGCAACTGGCTGTCGATAAAGGCTGCAATTTTTTCGATACCGCATGGATATATGGCCGTGGGCACAGCGAACACATGCTGGGCCGAGTGCTCAAGAGCAATCCCGATAAAAAGATTATCGTTGCCACAAAGATTCCACCAAAGAACAGGGAGTGGCCTTCCAAACGAGGCGATCGGCTCAATGATGTTTTCCCCTCCGATCATATTCGAGAGTTTGTTGATAAGAGTCTGAACAATCTGGGAATGCACTCTATTGACTTGATGCAGTTTCATGTCTGGGAAGACGACTGGGCACAAGATGAAAGCTGGATGCGGGTGATTGATGACCTGAAGTCTCAGAAGGTTATTCAAGGCATCGGCATCAGTGTTAATCGGTGGGAGCCTGACAATGTCATCAAGACACTGGAGACGGGATTGATTGACAGCGTTCAGGTTATTTACAACATCTTTGACCAGGCCCCCACGGACCACCTTATTCCTGCCTGCAAAAAACACAATGTGGGCGTGATCGCCAGGGTGCCGTTCGACGAGGGGGCCTTGACGGGGGTATTGACGAAAGAAACCGTGTGGCCGGAAGGCGATTGGCGTAACAGTTACTTTGTTCCGGAGAACCTGTACGCCACCGTCGATAGAGTCGAGGTGTTGAAAAAAGACATTCCCGAGGGGGTGTCACTGGCTGAGTGTGCGTTGCGCTTCATCCTTTCGAATCCGGACATTCATACGGTTATCCCCGGCATGCGGGCGATAAGGAACCTTTCGCAGAACCTGGCGTGTTCATCGAAAGGTTCCTTGGACGCCGAACTTCTGCAGCGTCTTGCAGGTCATCGCTGGGACCGAACGCCGACAGAGTGGTCGCAATAACATTTTTTAGGAAGTGTCTTCTATCTTGATCAAGGGAATGTCATGAAAATTTCAGAGTTGAAGAACCGCAAAGTAGGCGTGTGCTCATCGGGTGGCCTGGTCAGTCTGTTCATTAGCCAGCTACTCGAGAATGAGCAAATTGATTTCGAGCAGTTCATTGTTGATATCGGCCAGCCCAATGAAGAGGCCCATCAATTCTGTACCCGTAATATCGATCTGCTCAATGCCGCCCATGTTGTCGACTTGAAGGAAGATATGGCGACTGAATGCCTGAACGCTGTCAGGGCGCAGGCGCATTACGATGGTGGCTACTGGAACACCACCGGCATTGCCCGTGCCGTCACCGTCAAGGGGCTGGTCGCGGCGCTTGGCGCCAAGGGATGCAACGTCCTGGCCCACGGAGCCGTGCACGGTGGCAATGACGAATTTCGGTTTACCTACTACCTGAATATGTTTGCCCCGCACATCATGCCCTATTCCCCCTGGCAGGACAGTGCGACGGCTGAACGCTTCAAGACCCGTAGCGATATGGGCCGGGCGGTAATAGACAAGAACGAACAGTTGTTGCGTGACAAGGCTGCCCATTCGATCGATGCCAATCTCGGCGGCGTGTCCCATGAGAGTGTTGAGCTTGAGTCCATTGCCAACTCCCCGGACAGCGTCCAGCCAATCATGGGGGTGCGCCCGGAGCAGGCGCCCGACCAGGTAGAACGTTGCACCATCCGGTTCGCGAAAGGTTACCCGGTGGAAATCAACGGCAAAGTCCTGTCCCATTATGAAGCGGTGGCGATGGCCAACGAAATCGCCGGGCGCAATGGTGTCGTGATCAAGGCAGTGCTCGAGAATCGAATGAATGGCACGAAAGGGCGGGGCACGTATGAGTCACCCGGTCTGGATTTGATCGCCACGGCATTGAAGAGCCTTTATCAGGCGACTGTCGATAAAGACTCCTGGGAGGTCTTGCGTTTCAGTTCGACGTTCATTGCCCGGCAGACGTATGCCGGTCGTTTGTACGATCCGGCCACTCAGGCGGCCTTCAAAGCGGTGAGTGAGTTAGTGCAATGGGCCGATGGTTATGTGGACGTGAAGTTATACAAGGGCAGCTATCTGGTTGATCGTGTTTACAACTACAGCCGGAATCGATTCACGGCGCAGCAGTATCGCTTTGCCCATGGCGGGCAACGCTGGATCACCGAAAACATCCTTGAATCTGCCTGATCCGACTGGCGATTCACATGAGCGCAGGGATACCTTTGCTGTGCTCTTTCAGTTACCCGAGCTGAGCGGTCAAGGGAATGACAAACAAGTTAGTGATCTTGTGGGCGCCGCCGCGTTCGCTGTCAACGGCGTTCGTGCGAATGATTGAAGCCAGGGGCGATTTCACGGTACTGCATGAGCCGTTGTGCGATTTGGCTGCCGGTCATGTTTTTACCCATGAAGTACAGGGTGAAACGCACCGGATAGATTCGCCGGACAGGTTGTTCGCGCATGTCAGAACGTTATTGGACAAGGGCAATGTGTTCATTAAAGACACCTGCGAATTTTCTTATGCAGGGCTTATTGATGAAGGTGCTTATCCGGACGACGCGCACCATGTGTTCATGATCAGAAACCCCGAGCAAGTCATCAACTCGCATTATGCAATGAACCCGCAGTTGACCTCACAACAAGTCGGCTACCAGCACCTTGATGCGTTGTACTGCGCCGCCAGAGCGAGAGGCGTACATGATCCGGTCATTGTCGATGCCAACCAGTTGGTGCTGGCTCCGCAAAGCGTTATCGCGGACTTTTGCCGCAAAGTAGGCATTGAACAAAAACCCGAATCCTTGCAGTGGGAACCCGGTCATCGCCGAGTGTGGGAGCGCACTCGGCACTGGCATGAAGATGCGGCCCAGAGCACCTCCATAAGACCGGTCAGCAAGCACTATGCGGTACGTGTCGATAACGACCCGCGCTTGAAGTCCTTCTATGACGACAACCTGGTTGTCTACAAGAAGTTCCTGTCTTACCTGTGATGTTCAAACTGAGTCGAGACGCTGTTTCGTTTTGAGTGAGGCGCTGTATGTCGAAAAATCTTGGCTGGCACGCTGGAGCGATCCTGCCGCACATGCGTTCGCGGCAATTACGTCAGCAGCCTTGTGCCTTGTGGTTCACGGGCCTCAGTGGGGCCGGCAAGAGCACAGTGGCGAGGCTGGTGGAGGCGAAGTTGTTCGAGTTGGGGTACGTCACGGTGGTGCTCGATGGCGACAACATTCGCCATGGCTTGTGCCGTGACCTGGGGTTCAGCGCCGACGACCGTATTGAAAATATCCGGCGCGTGGGGGAAGTCACCAAGCTGTTTCTGGACAGTGGAATCATTGTCCTAGCGGCGCTGATATCTCCCTTCGAACAGGACCGCAGTACGGTTCGGACGTTGCTGGGAGAGGACTTCATCGAAGTCTTCGTCGACACCCCGTTGGCAGTGTGTGAACGACGTGATCCCAAAGGGCTGTATAGCAAGGCCAGGAAGGGTGAAATCACGAATTTCACCGGCATAGACTCGCCATACGAACGCCCCGTGGCCCCCGATATCCTGATCGGAGGGACACCGCAGAGCCCTGAGAGCAGTGCCGACAGCGTTATTGCTTATTTGCGCGAGAGCGGCAGGTTGAATTGATTTGTCGACGCGTCGCCGTACGACTGACATTAAAAAACATGCAATGACTATTTTACTGCCGGGTTTTTCAGAGAGGTTCGAATGGACGGTTTCAGTTACAAACAAGGTGTTCTGCATGCCGAAGGGGTGAACCTGGACAGCCTGGCTGAAAAGTTGGGCACACCCTTGTTTGTTTATTCATTGAGTACCTTGGCGTCGCACTTGCAAAACATGCGCGATGCTTTTCTACTGATTGACCCGCTGATTTGTTTCTCAGTCAAAAGCTGCAGCAATTTGAACATCCTGAAGTTTCTGGTGGAGCACGGCGCAGGTCTGGACGTCGTCAGTGGTGGCGAAATCTATCGTGCCCTGCTGGCCGGTGCTCGTCCCGAAACCATTGTATTTGCCGGGGTGGGCAAGTCTGCGGAGGAGATCAAATATGCACTGGAGGCAGGCGTCTATCAGTTCAATGTTGAGTCTGAGGGGGAACTGGCTAGGATTGATGCTATTGCGGGTCAGTGCGGCTGCAGGGCCAGGGTTTCTATTCGGATCAATCCCGACGTTGCTGACCGTGATACCCCGCAAAAGACATCTACGGGAGGACGTCAGACCAAATTCGGCATTCCGGTGACGCGTTCGGCGCGGCTTTACGCAGAGGGTTTGTACGGCAACGTCGACGTTTTCGGAATCCATGCGCACATTGGCTCGCCTATCCATGACAGTGCTTCCTATCTGGCTTGCATTGACGTCATCGAGACGCTGTTGGATGAGGTGGAACAGGCGGGCGGCACCGTCGATACGATCAATATCGGTGGTGGTTTTCCAGCCATATACGAAGCCTCCCATTCCAATAGCATTTCGTTGCAGGAAATGGGCAGCGTCATTTCTCACCGGCTTAAGAGACTCAAGGCGCGCGGCCTGCGGTTCGTGATTGAACCCGGTCGCTCTATCAGCGCCAATGCCGGCGTGCTGTTGACCGGCGTCGAATACATCAAGGATGGCTGGGACCGTCAGATCGTCATTGTCGATGCCGGCATGAACATCTTGCTCAGACCCACGCTTTACGGTGCCCACCATGCCATGTGGCCGATCCGATATGGCGACTTCAACGGCCACTGGACGCACGCGACCAATCCTTCGCAACCCCGGCCAGACGGGGCATTGTCGCCGGTGGATGTGGTTGGGCCGATTTGTGAAACAGGGGATTTTCTCGCGTTGTCGCGTCCGCTGCCGACGCTTTCGGAACATGACACCCTGGCCATTTTTTCGGCGGGTGCCTACGCGATGAGCATGGCCAGCCAGTACAACTCGAAAGTTCGTCCGGCTGAAGTGGTGGTCATGGGCGAGCACTATCAAGTCGTGCGCCAGAGAGAGCGCTACGAGGATCTCGTTGCCAGGGAAATGGACGGCATTGAAACAGTCAAGTCTGATGCTAAAAGTTTGAAGCTGGTTAAGTAATCCTCTGTTGTTTGATTAAGGCGGCTGGAAGTGACTGTGGACAATGAAACGTTTTGGCTTGTTTTTTTATTTTCGGCACTCTTGTTGAATATTTCTCCAGGGCCCGACCTGCTTTACATCTTGTCGAGGACGATATCCTCAGGAAAAAAAGTCGGTATCGCCTCGGCGCTGGGGGTCTGTAGCGGTGCCTTTGTCCATGTGGTTCTGGCGGCCTGCGGTGTCAGCGCTCTGATTGCCGCTTCGGAAAATGCCTTCGATGCACTCAAGTATGCCGGTGCAGCTTATTTGCTCTACTTGGGCGTGAAAAGTGTCATGCCCTCCACGGGGGCCGTTCATGATCAGGACAACGCGCAAGTCAAGCAATACGGTGTATGGCAAGCCTACAAGCAGGGCATTCTTATCGACGTGTTTAACCCGAAAGTCGCTTTGTTCTTTCTGGCGTTCCTGCCTCAGTTCGTTCAGCCGTCCATGGGGGCTCCCGCGCTACAGATCTTTTTATTAGGCAGCCTGGTAATCCTGGTTGCCATCGTCGTTGAAGTTTCGTTCGTCCTGATGGCAGCCAAAGCCACAGAAAGGCTTCGCACCCACCCCAATGCAGGACTGTGGCTGGATCGAGTCATGGGCGCAGTTTTGATTGGACTGAGCATACGTTTGGCCACCACCGTCAGCTTGTGATCCGCGTATCAGCAAGCTTGGGATAGTTTGCAAATAAAGGGATTTATTTATGTTTGGCGCTCCCCTGAGTACTGCCTTTGGTTTTGATGTCGAGTTGTCTTGCGACGTCCTGGAAATGGTTTTGCAGAGTCACTCGACAACGCCGGATCACATTGCCGTTGTGAGCGGCACCGAGCGTGTCAGCTACCGTCACCTGATGCTTATGGCCAGCCATAACGCAGCGTCTCTGGAGGAGGCTGGATTGAAGGCGGGGGAGTGCCTGTTGTGCGGAGTCGATGCTGGTGTCGAGTTATCGGTGGTCTGGTTAAGCGCGATGATGGTCGGTGCCGTGCTCATACCGATCGACTTGTCCTGGCCAGCCAATCGCATGGCCGCCGTATTGGCCAGTACCCGTGCCCGGTTTGTTTATGTGCCCAGAGGTGAAGCGCCCAGACCCGAGCTTTGCGGCCTCACTTGTCTGGAGGTCAGCACTGACTGTGACGATGCGACACTGCCACCACGGACATCGCGCAGCAGTGCCAACACAAACCTCTATGGTTTCTTTACATCAGGCACGACCGGGACGCCCAAATGTGCCTTGAATCATCACGCGGGGGTGGCCAATCGATTCCGCTACATGAGTCGCTACTTTGGCGATGGGCATGTGGTTTACCAGAATAGTGCGCCGCTATTCGATTCCTCGATCTGGCAACTGCTATGGCCTCTGACCAGTGGCGGCACAACGATTATTCCGTACCGGCGTGAGTTGTGGGATCTGGACTGCGTTGTCGAGCATATTCGTCGTCACCAGGTCACGATGACGGATTTTGTACCATCGCTTTTCAAGGTTCTTGTGCGGGCGTTGGAGCAAGGGGCAATCTGCCCATCTCACTTGCAGAGTCTGCAGTATGTGCTGATCGGCGGTGAGGCCATTGACCCGGTGTCCGTCCATTCCTTTCGCCGGATCCTGCCCGGTGTGCACATCATCAACACCTATGGGCATACGGAAGCCTCTATCGGCATGGTGTTTCACCAGGTGCGTGACACTGATGCCGGAGCTATTCCCCTTGGACGCCCAATCGACAATACCTACGTGCGAATCGTCGGGCCGCAACTGGAGGTGCTGCCAGACGGCATCGTCGGCGAGGTGGTGGTGGGGGGAATCTGTGTGGGCAACGGTTATCTTAACGAGCCCGAGCTGACGGAAAAATCCTTTGTGCCAAACCTGTTTCCCGATGTGCCGGGGGCTTTCGTTTATCGAACAGGCGACCGGGCGCGGGTGCGTGAAGACGGGTTGCTGGAGTTTCATGGACGCCACGATCATCAAGTGAAAGTGCGGGGTGTCAGAATCGAACTCGATGAGGTGAACGCGCGTTTTCGCGAAGCTTTTGTCCAAGTGCGCGATGCCGCGGCAGTCGTCGTCAACGCTGCACAGGGCGACGCCACGCTGGCATTGGCCTACACCGCAGAGCGTGCGATCGATGTCTGTGAACTGCGAAAAGAACTCGGTCGGCTTATGCCCCTGACGCACATCCCACAATACTTTCTGCACCTGCAAACGTTGCCGGTCAGTCCGAATGGCAAACTGGATTACACCGCCATTGCAGCCGCATTCATCGGGAGCTGGCAGTTTTTCCAGGCGCCCACCCCGGCCGTCTCGACGCAGGATCAGTTGCTTGAGTGCTTTCGTCAGGTGCTGTTGAGCGATGGTTTTTGTCAGGATTCGAATTTTTTTGAGTGGGGTGGGGATTCATTGGCTGCTGTTTCACTCAAGGTTTTGATAGGCGCGCGCTTCAACCGGACTTTGGCTTTACAGACCCTCTACCGCCACCCGACACCGCTGAGCCTTGGCGCGGCATTGTTCGATGGCAACGCCGGCACCAAAGCCGTTGAAATGGCGCCTTTGTACAGCCACACCTTGCGACCTTGGGGGCAGTCGCAGAGGCGCATTCAGGAAATTCTGCTTACTGGAGCGACCGGTTTTGTCGGTATCCATATTCTGGAGCGTTTGCTGACCTCTACCGCGTTGAGGGTGACGGTACTTTTGCGCGGTGACACCATTGAGTCAGCGCAGGCGCGGTTGATGTCCATCTACGCAAATGCCTTCACCGGAAGAGTATTGGATACCACCAGACTCAAGGCTGTCCTCGGGGATCTGAGGTCACCCTGCATTGGCCTCGATCCGCAGGAGTGGATACAACTGACCGAGAGCGTGGACGAGGTCATCCATAGCGCCGCTGAAGTGAATTTCTTGTCCGAGCCTTCCCATCTGTATGCCGCTAACGTGCAGGGGACTGCCGAGTTGATCCGGTTTTGCAACGAGTCGACCTTCAAGCGCCTGCACCATGTTTCCTCGTTGGCGGCCAGATGCTCGCTCGATGGTCAGGTCGGGGTGACGGGAGCCGAGCTGGATGAGCATGCCCGGTCGAACGCCATCAATGGCTACGGCTATACGAAATACCTGGCGGACCGATTGATTCTGGACGCCCAAGCGCAAGGGATGCGAGCGAAGATCTATCGGATCGACGATGTCTTGCCGTCGGTGAGCATGGGCTACAGCCATAAAAAATCCCTGGTGCACCTGTTGCTGAAATTATGCCTACGACTCGGGCAGGTGCCCGCGGGTTACGGGTACATTGGTTTACTGCCGGCAGACCGTTTGGCCAACTGGATCTGTCATTTTGTCGCGGCGCCCGAAGCCTTCGATTTGCTGGCACAACAAGTGGATGTCACTGCCATTGAGTTTGTAACGTTCGAGGCATTGGTGGCCCATTGTGCCAATCGCTTAGGCATGTCGGTCAGCGTCGTCGATCACCGTGATTTTGTCGCGCAGATATCGGAGCGTGCGGACTGCGAATCGATGCTGATTGCTGGCATCCTGGCGGCCGACACTTCGAAGAGAGTCTTGTTTACTGACCCTTCGGATGTGAACTTGCGTGAATCGAGCCGTCAGCGAATGGGTCTGACCCAGTATCAGGAACTGATGGTCACGCTTTCGGAATTTGAGCCGTTTGTGGAACGGTTGGCGGGTGAGTTGGTTTAGTTTTTTTAACGGCTAATGATATGAAACTGTTCAGGCCTGGCAGATCTTCAACCGATACTGCGAACTGAATCCACAGATTCCGGAAGGCTTGGGCCAATCGACCTGTTTAATCAACTCGTTGAAGCATCGCCGGCCGAACGCTCCCTTTCGCAGCTAATCCAAATAGTGAACGAAGCCTCGCAGCGCACTGGAGCTCAAGTAAATATTAGATTCGAAGAATCCAGGGTGAAATTTCAGAGTCTTTCAAGAAGTATGCAAAAGGAGATGAGGTGCTAGGGGTTGAGTGTTCGAATCACTCCGTCCCGACCATAATTCCTGAGTAAAATCAGATGCTTAAACGGATACCATGGATCGGCTTTTTTGTGCCTGCGCCAGGCATGGCGCGTTGCGCGCAAGCTCAACCAGCTTGGCTGTGGCAGCCCAAATGCTCAGCCCGCAAGCCTCAGGACTTAAGCAAAGCGCATCCCCCGAAACGCACCGTCCTACGCCTTCGGCAGTGCCAAGAACGCCGATTCTTCCCTCGAGACAAAATTCCGAACCACTAGATTTGGATGTCGGTGAGCGGGTTCGCTATCGGCACAAAGCTAGCGCGCGCGGCTGCTTCTGGCCCAATGTGTGTGAAAACGCGTCGCCAAAACTGAAGTGAGCGTGTTTGCGTTAGATCTGAAATTTATAGGCCGGGAAGAGTCGGGATAACGGGACGGATCTATTTCGGGATGCATGACGGGAAGAGAGCTCGATAAACACCAGCGTTTAAAAAGAAATTTCCAGACACTCTCTCAGGCTATACACCCTTGCGCCTTTGCCTACAGCTACGCCAGAATCCGCCGGCTTGTGCGCTTTGTACCTGGTCTTTATCGTCTACGTGTCGCTGGCAACCCAGCGACCGGGTTTAGCGACCCGACCAGGTATAAGTGCAACGACGCTCCAGTTTGTCGCAGACGTTTGCGACGACGATATGGTGGCTGTGCGTGGGAGACCTTCGGGTCTGCCGGGTCTTATACCTCTCGGTTCGCTAACCCGCGTACAGCTGCCACCCTTACTTGTTTAGCGACAGGTGTCGGTGGTTCCACCAGGTATAAAAATGGAGCTTCACCGTGATCAAACCCACACCCAACCCGCCCGAAACCGACTCGGTTTCCCCCTACGAATCCCTCGACTCAAAAAAACTCCACGAAGCCGCCGACCGCGCGCTCGACCATTACCTCTGTCCGCCCGGTTCCACGCCGCCGCCACGCAAAACCCGCGGGATGTACGCCGTGACGGCGGACAACAAAAACGAAGAACTGCTGATCGATGCCAGTGAAACACTCGCTTCGGCGCAAACCATCGCGCAGAACGTCGCCAGTCTGTTGCCGGCATCGCAGCGTCGGGCGTTGTTGGGGATTGCGCAGTTGATCATGCTCGGGGAGTTGGCGGTGAATCGGGCGTTGGATAATTTGCAAGTGCCGGGGTGATGCGGGTGCCGGGATCACCTGGTGATTGATCGGGTGTTCATTCTGGCGCCTTCGCGAGCAAGCTCGCTGGGTTTTATGCTGATTGCAGATTTTGTGTAAGACGCTGAAACCGGTGGGAGCCAAGGACAGAGGGGACGGATTCATGTTCGAAAAATAAATCCGTCCCCTCTGTCGCGTTTGCTGTTTTTGGCTCTGCATTTCCTTGAACACGGGGAAATGCAGCTACCGCTAAGGTGGCCCGTTATGCAGTCGCCACGTCTTTTGGTGTAAATGTATCGCGCGCTACATTACCGATGGTGTTGGTCGTGTAGGCATCGAAACTTCCGCCAATCAGACCTCCCAGCAGCGGCACGGCTTTGCCAAGATTGATCACGCCTTTTTCACCAAACTTGGTGAACAGCTTGAAGCCGACCTTTTTGTTTATCTCTATCAAAGTCTTACCGGAAATCGACTTCACGGCGTTCATCGCGAGTTTGTTGCCCACGGCAATACCGATGTCTTTCAGCACTTCTTTGGCGGAGTTGGCTGTGAGACAGGCGAAAACGAGGGTCTTTACCTTGTCATCCTTCACATCGTAACCACCTAGGTGGGCGATGGCAGCGATCATGCGAATTTGTACGAAAAGCACACTTGTGATGTTGGCGGGCAACGCTACGGGCAGTGTAATTAATCCACCCAGGCCGGTAATGAAGCCTGAGGTGGCCGATTTGGTGTTCTGCCAGCGAATCAGGGAGTTAGCTTGATCGTAAGCAGGGCTTTCTTCCTTGGCGTAGCTGGCTGCGAGCTCCTCGGCGGAATCAAGACCGGAGAACCCATTCACAGATCTTTCGTAGGCCCAATCAAGTACCTGCATTATCTTTTCTTGACTTATCAGTTCCATCTTCAGTCTCAGCGTTTGAATGATGGCCTTATGATGCCATGCCTGCCTGGTTATTTGCATCACTCCGCTTTGAACAAATTCCCTCCCAATACCTTCGCCGCCGCGCTGACGGCATAACTCCACTTTCTAAATAATCGCCCAGCCCCCCGCGATTAAATGCTGCAGGACAGAGGGGACACCTTTGTGGGCGCGATAAACGCCAACGTTTAAAAGTCAAAGTCAAAGTCAAAAGATCGCAGCTTTCGGCAGCTCCTACAGGGGGCGGCTTAGTAGGGTTTCTAGTCGGGCCAACGGGGGGGCGTCCTGGTTGCGGTCGAAGACCTGGATGCCGACTTTGAGCAATCGGCCGTTTTCGGCTGTTGCTATGGCTTGTTCGCAGCGGAGTAGCAGACTTCCTTGGTCACAGTCCTGCGCCTTTAGTCCTATCGGTAATTGACCTTCCAATTGCAGCTCAGCCATCCGACTCTGCGCCGCAATCATCGCCACCGACCGATCCCTTAAAACCCCGCTACTCTGCGTCATCAACCCCGCCACGCGCACAGCCGCCGACATCGCCACGGCAATAATCGCCAGCGCCACCAGCACCTCAATCAATGTGAAACCCGCTTCTCGGGAACGCGCACGCATAAATGGCCCAAAACCAAAGCACAGCCCTCGACGCTAACCCCCGTCCTTGACGGCTTGACGACGAAAACTCCCGAGGTTTTTCAACATCCCTGACATATCTTCTTGCAACACTGCGCGTCGAATCGAATCAAGCCAAAGGAATGTCGAGATGGATATCGCACCGTGCACACCGCCTGAACAGTCGCCGCGCAAGCCCCGTGGGCAGCAGGGTTTTACCCTGATCGAGATCATGGTGGTGGTGGTGATTTTGGGGATTCTGGCGGCGATGGTGGTGCCCAAGGTGCTCGACCGGCCGGATCAGGCGCGGGCGACGGCGGCGAAGCAGGACATTGGCGGGTTGATGCAGGCGTTGAAGCTGTATCGTCTCGATCACGGCACTTACCCGAGCATGAATCAGGGCTTGAAAGTGCTGGTAGAGCGCCCGGCGGATGCGAAGAACAGCAACTGGCGTTCGTACCTGGAGCGTTTGCCGAATGATCCGTGGGGCCGTCCTTATCAGTACCTCAATCCGGGTGCCAACGGCGAGATCGACATTTTCTCGCTCGGTGCCGACGGTCAGCCGGACGGCGACGGCGTCAATGCCGATATCGGTTCCTGGCAGCTTTAAGGCCGGCCATGAACAGACGTTCGCCTAATGGGGCGAAGCAACAGGGCATGGCGATCATCAGCGCGTTGCTGATTGCCGCCGTGGTGGCGGTGATTGCGGCGGGCATGTTGACGCGCCAGAGTGTTGCCACCCGTGCGCTGGAGGCCGATCAGCAGCGGGTGCAGGGGCGTTGGATGGTGCAGGGCGGCGTGGAGATCAGCCGCCAAATTCTTTGGGATGCCCGCCAGCGCGATCCGTTGACCCGGCTCGATCAGTCGTGGGCACAGCGCTTGGTGGCGCAGGGTTTTGAGGGGCGACTGGAAGACGAACAAGGCAAGTTCAACCTGCGCAATCTGGTGGCCAACGAACGTGTCGATGAGGCGCAGGTGCAGGCGTTTGAGCGTTTGTGCGAGTTGATCGGGGTCAGTGCCGCTTTGAATCAGCGTATCCGTCAGCGGGTGATCGAGTCGTACCCGCGCCTGTTGAATGTGCAGATTGCCGAGAACAACAACGGCTTCGACAGCGGTCGCGCCACATCGCCTAACGCCTCGCGCAAACCACAAAATCCGACGCTGCCGATGCTGCGCAGCATCGATGATTTGCGCAGTGTTGACGGTGTGAATGACGCGGTGATTGGCAAACTGGCGCCGTACCTCACGGTGATTCCCGCGACCACCTGGATTAACGGCAACACCGCCACTGCGCCGGTGCTGGCGGCGTATGTGCCGGGGCTGTCGCTGGCGCGCGCGCAGGCGTTGATCAATGAGCGGGACGCCGGACGCTGGTTCATCAACCGGGGCGACTTCGTCAACCGCTTGCGCATGCCGAATCTGGAAGTCAGCAGCGTCAAGGTCGGCATCACCAGCGACTGGTTTCGCCTGCGCGGTGAAGCGCGACGCGAGCGGCGCCGGGTCAGCCTTGATGCGTTGTTGCATCGTAGCCAGGACCGTTTGCCGCAGGTGATCTGGTCGCGGGTGGGCGTATGACTCAGTTAAGGGTTGCGCTGCCGCCATTGGCGGAACTGGACTTGGACAGCACGCTGAATTGCGCATGGCTGGATCGTCAGGGCCAGGTCAGCCGTGAAGACTGGCTGACGTTGGCGCAGTTGATTCAGCTGCCGAAACTGCCGCCACTGCTGTGTTTTCTGCACCCGGGGGACAGTCTGTTGGCGAGTATCGATCTGCCGCCGCTGCCCGCAAACAAGACCGCAGCGGCGGTGCAGTGCGCGGCGCAGGCGCTGATGCTCGGCGACAGCAGCGAAATGCACATCGCCCACAGTCCGCGTGACGAGGCGGGGCGGGTGCAAATCGCGTGGGCGTCGCGTCAACGCCTGCTGCACCTTGCGCATCTCCTCAAGCATTCCGGCCTGAACCTGCGCGGTCTGTACCCGGCGGTCTACAGCTTGCCGGTGCTGCCGGGCCTTGTCGCGTACGTGCAGGACGGCCATCTGTTGCTGCGCGAAAGTCTGCAATCGGCACGGGTGCAACCGTTGTTTGATGAAGGCGTCGACAACTCGCTGTGGGAGCCGGGCGTTACGCTGCACTGGATCGGCGCTGCGCCGCCACCCGGTGCCGAACTGCCCATGAGCGAAGCCCAGCGCTGGACCGGGCCGGTACCGGGGTGGGGCTTGCACGGCGCGGTGCAACAACAAAGCCATGAACATCGCGGCTGGGGGCGGGCGATTGGTTTTTGCGCGTTGGCCGTGGCGGTGTGGGTAATCGGATTGAACCTCTATGCCGCCCGCGAAGCGAGCCAGGGCCAGCAACTCAAGGCACAAATGAGTCAGCGGGTAAAACAGGCTTTCCCGCAGTTACCGGTGATCCTCAATCCGCTGCAACAGGCTCGTCAGCAATTGGCGGCGCGGCGCAAAGGCGCGGCGGATGATCCGGCGCAAACCTTCAATCGCCTGGTGCTGCAGGCCGGCACTGGCATGCCGTTCATGGCCGGCAGCGTCGAGCGTCTGGCCTATGTCGACGGGATGTTGCAATTGACTCTGCCGACCGACGCTCGCCGCAGCGGCAATGACAAGGATTGGCAAAGCGCCCTGGCCCAGGCCGGGACCAGCGTGACAGCCGACGACGAGGGCTGGACGTTGCGCCCGGCCGCTGAAGCCAGCACCCATGAAACCGAAGACAACAGCAGCGAGGCAGACGATGAATAAGGCTGCGTTTGTGGTGTACCGCGCCCGCTGGCAGGGCTTCAATCGTCAGTTGCAGGCGCGTTGGCAGCCGTTGGCGTTGCGCGAGAAACGTATGGTCGCGGGGATGGCCATCGCGCTGTTCGGGTTGCTGGTCTGGGTGGCGCTGATCCAGCCACCGCTGAAGAAAATCGCCTATTGGCAAGCCGAAACGCCAAAACTGCGCGCCCAGACCGAGGCGCTGCAAGTGCTGCTGCGCGAGGTCAACGTGCGCCCGGACGGGCAAAGCGTCGGCCAGTCACTGGAGCAAACCCTGCAGGCCAGTGGTCTGGCCGGACACTACCAATTACACGCCGCAGGCGCCGGTTCATGGCAACTGACCTTCGACGCCGCACCGGCCGACGCGGTGCTCGACTGGCTGCTGAGCCAGCCGTCGCAACGTTCTCTGCAAGTGGTCGAGGCCCGTTTGCAACGCACCGACAACACCTCGACCGAGGTTACTGCCGGCACTCTGTCAGGCACCGTTCGCATGGATCAGGCGCTGGGCGCTAAGGAAGCTTCATGAAGGGGTCAGGATCCAAACCGGCACGCATGGCATTGCCGATGCTGCTGATGGCATTGAGCGCGTGCAGCAACACCTCTACACCGCCAAATCCGCCGCCGTTGCTGGTCGACAGCGAACTCGGCCGGCCGTTGGCCAACACTCAGCGCAGCGGTGATGCGGTGCTTGATCGCGAGCGGGCTCAGGCGCAAGTCAGGCCCGCGCCCAAGCAATTGCACAACATCACCCAGCGCGCTCGTGGTAGCGCCGCCTCACGGGGCAGCGCCGTGCCGAGCAATCCGCTGGGTGATCAACCGGTGACGCTGAATTTTGTCGAGGCCGATATTCAGGCGGTGGTGCGCGCCTTGTCACGTTCGACCGGTCAGCAGTTTCTGGTCGATCCGCGGGTCAAGGGCACTCTGACGCTGGTTTCGCAAGGGCAGGTGCCGGCGCACCAGGCCTACGACATGCTGCTGTCGGCTCTGCGCATGCAAGGCTTTGCCGTGGTCGATGTCGGCGGGGTCGCCCACGTCGTGCCTGAGGCCGATGCCAAACTGCTCGGCGGGCCGATCTACAGCGCCGACAAGCCTGCCGGCAACGGCATGCTCACCCGCACGTTTCGACTGCAATACGAGAACGCGGTGAACCTGATTCCGGTGTTGCGGCCGATTGTCTCGCCGAATAATCCGATCAACGCCTATCCCGGCAACAACACCGTGGTCATCACCGATTACGCCGACAACCTGACCCGCGTCGCGCAGTTGATCGCCAGTATCGACACGCCAAGCGCCATCGACACCGACGTGGTACAGATCCAGAACGGCATCGCTGCTGACATCGCGCCGATGGTCGCTGATTTACTCGACACGCCGGGCAATGATCCGACGCAGAAAATCGCGGTGATTGGCGATCCGCGTTCGAACACCATCATCATTCGCGCCGGCAGTCCGGAGCGCACGGAACTGGCGCGTAATCTGATCTACAAACTGGATAACGCGCAGAGCAATCCGAGCAATCTGCATGTGGTGTATCTGCGCAATGCGCAGGCGGCGAAACTGGCACAGGCGTTACGTGGTTTGCTCACTGGCGAAAGCGACAGCGGCACCAGTGACAGCGCGCGTTCGGTGCTCAGTGCCATGGGCAGCAGCGGCAGTAATGGTGGCTCGAGCGCTCAGAGTGGTACGCAAACCAGCGGCACTACTTCGACCACTTCCAGCAACGGTAGCACTGGCGGCAGTTATGCCCAGGGCAGCAGCGCCACCAGCGGCAGCGCCCAAAGCACCGAACAGAACGTTGCGTTCAGCGCGGGTGGCGTGACGATTCAGGCGGACGCGACCACTAACACCTTGCTGATTTCCGCGCCGGAGCCGCTCTACCGCAACCTGCGCGAAGTCATTGATCTGCTCGACCAGCGCCGCGCGCAAGTGGTGATCGAAAGCCTGATCGTTGAAGTCGGCGAGGATGATGCCAGTGAGTTCGGCGTGCAGTGGCAGACTGGCAACCTGGGCGGCAATGGCGTGATCGGCGGGGCGAATCTCGGTGGTTCCGGGATCAACCTTAGCGGCAAGACCAGCCTAGACGTGTTGCCGCAAGGCTTGAACCTCGGTTACGTCAACGGCACCGTCGACATCCCCGGCATCGGCAAGATTCTTGATCTGAAGGTGTTGGCGCGAGCGCTGAAGAGCAAGGGCGGTACCAACGTGCTGTCGACACCGAACCTGCTGACGCTGGACAACGAAGCGGCGAGCATTTTCGTCGGCCAGACCATCCCGTTTGTCAGCGGCAGCTACGTCACCGGCGGCGGGGGCACCAGCAACAACCCGTTCCAGACCGTGACGCGTGAAGAAGTGGGGTTGAAACTCAACGTGCGCCCGCAGATTTCCGAGGGCGGTACGGTCAAACTCGACATCTATCAGGAAGTCAGCAGCATTGACGAGCGCGCGTCCAACAGCGCGAGAGCGGCGGGCATTGTCACCAACAAACGTGCGATCGACACCAGCATCCTGCTCGATGACGGACAGATCATGGTGCTCGGCGGCTTGCTGCAGGATGGCTACAGCCAGAGCAATGACGCGGTGCCGTGGCTGTCGACCATCCCCGGAATTGGCGCGCTGTTTCGCAACGAGCGCCGGGCGATCAGCAAGACCAACCTGATGGTGTTCCTGCGCCCGTACATCATTCGCGACAGCGAAGCGGGACGCAGCATCACACTGAACCGTTATGACTTCATGCGCCGCGCACAGGGCGGTTTGCAACCGGAGCGCAGTTGGGCGATGCCGGACATGCAGGCGCCGCAATTACCCACGGCGGCGCAAGGCGTTCCGGTGAGCAGGCCGACGTCGGGGCCGCGCGCCACGATTAAAGCAGTGCCTTTGCAATGAGCGTCTTGCCTTACGCCTGGGCCAAGGCTCAACGCATTCTGTTGTGTGACGGCGTGCTGACGGTGTGCCCGTCAACGCCCGGCTGGTCGATCAGCGAGGTGCGACGCCAGTTCGGCGCGGCAAAAGTTGCGCGGGTGCGCGATGACGAACTCGACGGTTTGCTCGCCGCCGCCTACGCCGACACGGGCAGCGCCGCGGCGGTGGTCGGCGCTGCTGAAAACGAAGTCGACCTTGATCGTCTGATGCAGGACATGCCGGAAATCACCGACCTGCTGGACACCCAGGACGGCGCGCCGGTGATCCGCATGATCAACGCGCTGCTCACCCAGGCCGCTCGCGATGAGGCCAGCGATATTCACATCGAACCGTTCGAAACCCATTCAGTGGTGCGCTATCGGGTCGACGGCACCCTGCGTGACGTGGTCTCGCCGCGCAAGGCGTTGCACGGTGCATTGGTGTCGCGGATCAAGATCATGGCCCAGCTCGATATCGCCGAAAAACGCCTGCCGCAGGACGGTCGTATCGCGCTGCGCGTGGCCGGGCGGCCGATTGATATTCGCGTTTCAACGGTGCCCACCGGCCATGGCGAACGCGTGGTGATGCGTTTGCTCGACAAACAGGCCGGGCGTCTGCATCTGGAAACCCTCGGCATGGACGCGCAGGTGCTGGGCAAACTCGACCACCTGATCCGCCAGCCCCACGGCATCGTCCTGGTTACCGGCCCCACCGGCAGTGGCAAGACCACCAGCCTCTACGCCGCACTGGCGCGACTCGATGCCAGCACCAGCAACATCCTCACCGTCGAAGACCCGGTGGAATACGACCTGCCGGGGATCAGCCAGATCCAGGTCAACGCCAAGATCGACATGACCTTCGCCCTCGCGCTGCGGGCAATTCTGCGCCAGGACCCGGACATCATCATGATCGGCGAGATCCGCGATCTGGAAACCGCGCAAATCGCTGTACAGGCTTCGCTGACCGGTCACCTGGTGTTGGCGACATTGCACACCAACGACGCGGTGTCGGCGGTCAACCGCTTGATCGACATGGGCGTCGAGCCGTTTCTGCTGGCCTCGTCGATGCTCGGCGTGCTGGCGCAGCGCTTGGTGCGGCGCCTGTGCAATCAGTGCAAACAGGAAGACCCGGCAGCCCCCGGCACCTGGCGCCCCATCGGTTGCCCGGCGTGTAATCAAACCGGCTACAGCGGCCGCACCGGCATTCACGAATTGTTCTGCATCGACGACGACATTCGCACCTTGATTCACCAAGGGGCAGGGGAGCAAGCCTTGCGCGCTTCGGCAGCCAAGGCCGGCATGTTCAGCTTGCGCGAGGACGGTGAGCGCTGGATTCGCAGCGGAGCCACCGCTCCCGAAGAAATCCTGCGTGTGACACGGGACGCCTGATGAATCGCTATCGTTTTGAAGCCGCCGACGCCAGCGGCAAAATCGAATCCGGGCACCTGGAAGCGGACAGTCAAACCGCCGCGTTCAGTGCCTTGCGTGGGCGCGGCTTGACCGCGTTGTCGGTGCAAAAGGAAAGCAACGTCGCCCATCAGGGCGGTGGTGGATTGTTCAGTGCCAAGCTCTCGGACAACGACCTGGCCTGGGCCACCCGGCAACTGGCGAGCCTTCTCTGCGCCAGTTTGCCGCTGGAAGCGGCGTTGAGTGCCACGGTCGAGCAGGCCGAGAAAAAGCACATCGCCCACACCCTCAGCGCGGTGCGCGCCGACGTGCGCAGTGGCATGCGTCTGGCCGAATCGCTGGCGTCGCGACCACGGGATTTTCCCGAGATCTACCGGGCGCTGATCGCGGCGGGGGAGGAGTCCGGTGATCTGGCGCAGGTCATGGAGCGGCTCGCGGATTACATCGAGGAGCGCAACAATTTGCGGGGCAAGATTCTCACCGCGTTTATCTATCCGGGCGTGGTCGGGCTGGTGTCGATCGGCATTGTGATTTTCCTGCTCAGTTATGTGGTGCCGCAGGTGGTCAGTGCGTTTTCTCAGGCGCGACAGGATCTGCCGGGTTTAACCCTGGCGATGCTTAACGCGAGTGATTTCATCCGCAGTTGGGGCTGGCTGTGCGCGGGGATCATGGCCGCAAGCTTCTGGAGCTGGCGCCTGTATCTGCGCAACCCGGCGGCGCGTTTGAGTTGGCATCATCGGGTGCTGAAACTGCCGCTGATCGGGCGCTTCATCCTCGGCCTGAACACCGCCCGATTCGCCTCGACCCTGGCGATTCTCGGCGGCGCCGGGGTACCGCTGCTGCGCGCACTGGAAGCGGCGCGGCAGACCTTGTCCAACGACCGCTTGAGCCTGAGTGTCAGCGACGCCACGGCCAAGGTGCGCGAGGGCGTGAACCTCGCGGCGGCGTTGCGGGTGGAGAACGTGTTTCCGCCAGTGCTGATTCACCTGATCGCCAGCGGCGAGAAAACCGGTTCGCTGCCACCGATGCTCGAACGGGCGGCGCTGACCCTGTCCCGGGATATCGAGCGGCGGGCGATGGGCATGACCGCGCTGCTTGAGCCCTTGATGATTGTGGTGATGGGCGCGGTGGTGCTGGTGATTGTGATGGCAGTGTTGTTGCCGATCATTGAGATCAATCAGTTGGTGCAGTAGCGGGTTTTGATGGTGTCTGATCGGGCCTCTTCGCGAGCAAGCCCGCTCCCACAGGAGGAACGCATTTCAACTGTGGGAGCGGGCTTGCTCGCGAAGAGGCCAGTCAGGGCAATAAATAATCCAGATTTTTTCCCAGGACTTCAGCATCACCCGACCGTTGACTCAACCATCCTCGGGTTCTCCTTTCTGTCATCTGCAACGACCCGTCAACGGCTCCAGCCCGATTCAGCCAAAACCCTGATCCAGACACCCCGCCAGCCACTGCAAACACCCGAGAAAATCGCGCAAAAATCACCGCGCACCTCCCGAGGTTTTTTCCTTTATCTGTCACCGGAACCTGCGAATTTCTCAGTGCGACTTAACCCGGGCCAACGCCTGCGAGGGCCAGGTGAGTCTTTCAAGTGTCATGCAGCCCCCTGAAAACCTGTGTTCACACCCTAGTTGAAAAGGAGATTCTTCATGTTCAAGCGCACTCTGATCGCCGCTTCCCTGACCGTCGCCGCTCTGGCCTCCGCTCAAGCCATGGCCGTTACCGGTGGTGGCGCAACTCTGCCAGCCGCTCTGTACAAAGGTTCTGCCGACAGCATCCTGCCAGCCAACTTCAGTTACGCCGCCATCGGTAGCGGCGGTGGCAAGACGGCTTTCCTGACCAACAACCCAGCCGGTTTCGGCACCACCGGCACTGTGCACTTCGCCGGTAGCGACTCGATTCTCAGCGCTTCGGAAATCAACACCTACAACACCAACTTCGGTGCGTCGTACGGCCCGCTGATCCAACTGCCATCGGTTGCCACTTCGGTTGTCATTCCGTACAAAAAAGCCGGCCAGACTGCTCTGAACCTGACCAGTGCTCAGCTGTGCGATGCTTTCTCTGGCGCAAAAACCACTTGGGGCGCGCTGCTGGGTACTTCCGACTCCACCAAGATCCGCATTGTTTATCGCAACGTCTCCAGCGGCACTTCGGAAATCCTGACCCGCCACCTGACTTCGGTCTGCCCGGCTCAGTTCACCACCAGCACCACCTTCACCAACGCTCGTCTGCCAGCCGGTTCGACCCTGCCTTCGAACTGGGTCGGCGTCGCCAGCACTTCTGAAGTCGCCACTGCCGTGAACGCGGTTGACGGTTCCATCGGTTATGTCGGCCCGGACGGCGTTGATGCGACCAGCAACGCGGTCGTTGCTCGTGTGAACGGTGTTCAGCCGACTTCGGCTAACGTCAACCTGGCACTGGCCGCTGTTGCTGCTCCGTCTACCGCTACTCAGGCTGCCAACCCAGCCAACTGGTCGCCCGTGGTACCTAACCCTGCCGTGGGTTACAAACTGGCTGCCTACACCAACTTCATCTTCGGCCAGTGCTACAAGGATGCAGCGGTGGCCGCTGACGTCAAAGCCTTCCTGACCACTCACTACAGCAACCCGGGTAACAACACCGCGACTCAGGCTCACAAATTCGTCGCTGTGCCTAACGCCTGGAAAACCGCTGTAACCGCCAACTTCATCACCAACACGTCGGGCTACAACCTGGACATCAACAACGCCAGCGTCTGCAACGCTATCGGTCGTCCTTTGTAAGCTCAAGCTGGCGTAATCGAAATGGCGGCAACCTTCGGGTTGCCGCCATTTTTTTGCTCGAATACACCCCGAACATGAAGTTTGTGTGACATCCGTTCGGTCGTGACTCTCGCCAACGGCCTATGTCGTAACAGCAGGTTTTTGCACGCCTGCGGCCTTGCGTGGCAACCCAAGTGTGGCAATCAAAAAGGATCTCGTAGTGATGCTCGCTCGCCCATCCCGTCGTCGTACCAACGTTCCGTCCTTCAAGCGTGATGCCGTGGACCCGGCGCTGTGGCTGCTCAAGCCGTTGGCGCAAGCGGTGGCGTTGTGTCTGGTGGCGGGCAGCGCGCACGCGCAGACGGCCTTCAGTTCGAGCTGGTTCGCTGCCAAGGGCGCCGCGCAGCAAGCCGCGGCAGCGCGGCCGAGCGTCGGTGGTTTGCCGGGGATGACGCCGCCATTGGCTCAGCAACAGAGGGCCAATCAGCAGTTGCAGCGGTCGATCCAGACCTTGAACAACACCGTTGCCGCGATTGCAGCACAGCAAGCGGCGCAGGCGGCCGGGCGCGCAACGGCGCTGGGTTCGGTGCAGTTTGTCCCGGACGGTCTGGGCGAGGGCGGTTTGAAGGTCGATAACAGCCTTGCGCAAGGTTGGCAGAACGCCAAGGGGCCGCAACAGACCCTGGCCGACGGCAAGACCACGGTGAAGATCGAGCAGACCGCCGACAAGGCGATTCTCAACTGGGAAACTTTCAACGTCGGTCGTAACACCTCGGTCGAGTTCGCCCAACAAGCGAACTGGGCAGTGCTCAACCGCGTCAATGATCCTAACGCACGCGCCAGCCAGATCCAGGGTCAGATCAAGGGTGACGGCACGGTGATGCTGATCAACCGCAACGGCATCGTCTTCAGTGGCAGCAGCCAGGTCAACGTGCGCAACCTGGTGGCGGCGGCAGCGAATATCACCGATATCCAGTTCCGTGATCGTGGCCTGTACTTCGACAGCACCGGCACAGCGCCGACCTTCACTGATGCCGCCGGCAAGGTGCTGGTGGAGCGCGGCGCCTCCATCGCGACGCATAAACCTGTGGCCTCCACCGATGCCGGGGGGTACGCGTTACTGCTCGGCAACGAAGTGCAGAACGACGGCAGCATTAGCACCATCAAGGGCCAGACGGTATTAGCGGCCGGTGACCGTTTCTACATCCGTAAAGGTTCGGGCACCGAAGGCAATGCGCTGTCCACCACCTTCGGTAACGAAGTCATTCCGGGCTTCAAGGCCGGGGCTGTGGCGGGCAAAGTCACTAACAATGGGTTGATTCAATCCGCCACCGGCGACATCACCCTGACCGGTCATGAAGTGGTGCAGAACGGCGTGTTGCTCGCCAGCACTTCAGTGGCGACACGCGGCACGATTCACCTGACGAACCCGATCACCGACACCGGCGGTAGCGTCACGCTGGGGCAGGGCAGTGCCACGGCGATCATGCTCGACAGCAGTGAACTCACGGCCCTCGACAGTCAGCGTGACGCGGCCCTGACCGCCGTCAGCGCCAACAACCGGATTCGTGGCGATCAGTCGCGCATCGAAATCCAGAGTGGCGCCAGCGTCGAGTTCCAGAACGGCTCGATCACCCTGGCCACTGGTGGTCAGGTTGCGGTCAATGCCCAGCGCCGCAGTCTGGTGCGTGACGGCGCGATGATCGATGTGTCCGGTGCTCTTGGCGTCAAAGTGGCGATGGAAAACAACAACATCAAGATCAATGTGCAGGGCAACGAGCAGCGCGATGCCTCGGTCAACCGTGAGAAAGGTGCGCTCAACAGCAATGACATCTGGGTCGATGTGCGCGAGCTGGTCTACGTGCCGGCCGGCACCAACGGCTATGCCACGGATCGTTGGTACACGGCGGGCGGTTTGCTTGAAGTCGGCGGCTACTTAGGCACTCAGGGCCACCGCGTTGGCGAGTGGATGGCGCAGGGCGGCACGGTGAGTTTTGCCGGCAACGATGTGGTCACTGAAAAGGGCTCGCTGATCAACCTGTCCGGCGGCACCCTGGATGTGCAGAGCGGGCAGATCCGCCAGAGCTGGTTGCGTGGCGCGGATGGGCGCTTGTATGAAGTTTCCCGTGCTCCGGGGGATCTGCTCTATACCGGGCTGTACAAAGGTTATGAAGACAACAGCGAGCGCTGGGGCCAGACGAGCTACTTCTACAATCCGCTGATTGCGCCGCGCGCACGTTTCGAGTCGGGGTACACCGTGGGGCGTGATGCCGGGCAACTGGTGATCGCCACCGCCAACGCCGTGCTCGAGGGGCAGATGATTGGCCAGGTGTATCAGGGCGAGCGGCAGAATCAGGCGCCGAAACCGTTGCTTGATGGCTACGAACAAAGCCAGACGGCGCTGGCACGTCGTGCGCAATTGATTGTCGGCAGTTATGACCCGGCGTATGTGGCGGCGGCGAGTGGATTGCTCTACACGCTCAATCCGTTGCTGGATCAGGTGCAGATTGGCGGCGAGCGTCCGGTGGCCGGCAGTGATCTGGATCTGGCCGGCGCGGTATCCGATTCGCGCAAGGGCAAGCTGTTTCTGGATAACGGTCAACTCAATGGTTTTCGCCTCGGCGCGCTCAAGGTTTCGGCCAAGGATCAAGTCGCCGTGGATGGCGCGCTCGCGGTCGATGCCGGTGGCGACATCACCCTGTATGCCCCGGATGTGCAAATGGGCGCCGACCTGACGGCTCGCGGTGGCAGTGTGCGGCTGGGTAACGTGCTCAATCAGTTCAACGGCTCGACAACCACCGACACGCAACTCACGGCGAAACCCGGCAACGCGGCACAGGTAGTGGTTGCCGAAGGCGTGCGACTGGATACTCGCGGTGTGTGGAGCAACCTGCGCACCAATCCGGATGATGGCGCGAGCCTGGCGTATCTCAACGGGGGGCTGGTGTCGATTCGCAGCAGTGGCGATATCGATATCGACGCCGGCAGTCTGCTCGATGTGTCTTCTGGCGGCGCGCTGCTCGCCAACGGCAAGACCCGGGGCGGCAAGGGCGGTGATTTGACGCTGGAATCCAGCGCCATTAGCGCACCGGGCCAATCGCATTTGAACCTTGCTGGCGAAGTGCGTGGCTACGGTGTGACGGGCGGCGGCACCCTGACCGTGCAGGCTAACAAGCTACTCATCGGGCAGGCTGACAAGGTGCTGGCCGACAACACCCTGCAGTTGTCCGCCGACCTGTTCAACAAGGGCTTCAGCGCTTACAACCTGATCGGTCTGAGCGGGCTCGACGTTGCCGAAGACACGGCGATTGACGTGAGCATGCCGGTGTACCGCTTTGCCGAAGCCGCGCCGGATCAGGTCAGCGGTGTTGATCCGCAATCGGCACTGGAACTGTGGACGCCAATGCTCTTCCAGGAAAACCCGATCAAGGGAGTGCTGACCCAACGTGCCGGAGCCAGCCTGACATTGCAGGGCGGGGCCAGTCTGGTCGGTCTGATCGACGCGGCCAACAGTGCGTTGACGCTTGGCCGTGGTTCGCGCGTCAGCGTCGATCCGGGGCAGAGCATCAAGCTGCGCGGTGCCGGGCAGATCACGGTTGAAGGTGAGCTCAATGCCTGGGGCGGCACGGTTGATATCCGCCAGCAACAGTTCGGCTCGATCAAACCGGATACGTCGATTCAATTGGCCGATCCGACTGCGCATAACCGTTCTATCTGGATCGGCGAGCAGGCGGTGCTGGATGTCGCTGGACGCGCCAACACCGCGCTCGATGCCTTGGGTCGAACCTACGGGCAGGTCGGCAAGGGTGGCAGCATCATCATCGGCGGTGAAATCGATTCGAAACGCGCGACTGCCACGGCTGCCGACGCCTACGTGATTGTGCGTCCGGGCGCGCGGCTTGATGCCTCTGGCACCGAGGCGATTCTGGATGTCGCCGGTCAGGGGCCAACCCGCGTTGCGACAGATGGCGGTCGCATCAGCCTGGGTTCCTACAACGGCCTGTTCATTGATGGTCACTTGCGTGCGGCGGCGGGCGGTGTCGGCGCTGCCGGCGGTCGTCTGGACATCGCCCTTGAGACGCCGCTTTACGCTGACTCGGCAAGCAATGCGGTGCGGGCGCCGAGGGAGATCATCATCGGCCAAGGCGCAGGTGAGGAATCGCTGGCCGTCAATCTGCGACCGGGCCAGGGCGCCGAAGGCTTGCGCTATGGCCAGGCTCGTCTGAGTGCCGACGGCTTGATAGCGGGCGGTTTCGATAACCTGGGGCTGTTGAGCAACGGCCTGCTGTCGTTTGACGGCGACGTCAATCTGCACATGAACCAGAGCCTCAATCTGTACGCCGCAGCGTTGTCGCTGGCCGAAACGTCCAGGGAAACGACACGTGTCGACTTGAGCGCTCCGTACTTGCGTTTGTCCGGTGTGGGCAGCTACTTCGCGGGCGTTAACAGGATCCGGCCGCGGTTGACCAATAACCCGACGGCTCAACTGTCGGACGCGACATTCAATGCGTCGGCAGACTTGCTGGACGTGGGTAATGGCCTTTCCGTCGGCACGCAGGGTTCGATTCTGCAACTCAATGCCCCGGCTGTTGAGTACAGCCGCCGGGCGTTCGGTGTGGTGTCACTTGACAGCCGTGGCGACCTGCGTTTCCTCGCGCCAAACGATGGTGCCGAGAAAACCCGGCTGTGGACGCCGGGTGACTTGAATCTTGGTGCTGCGCAGATCTATCCGGGCACTGGCGTCCAGGCTGAAGTGCGGGTCGGTTATCAGGGCGCCGTTGCGGAATCCGACCACACCCTGCGCATCAGCGGCCACGGCGCGGCGCCCGCTGAGGTGCCGTACTCGGTTTTCGGCAATCTGAGCTTTTCCGCTGCGTACATCGAGCAGGGCGGTGTTGTGCGGGCACCGTTGGGCAAGATTGTCCTGGGCGACGATTTGCTGACTACCAGCCACGAGGTACGCCTGCTTTCTGGCAGTACAACGTCGGTGAGCGGTGCCGGTCTGGTCATGCCCTACGGCGGCACTACCGACGGCATCGATTATCTCTACAACGGCAAATCCGTGGTGTTGAACGGCATCACTGGCGAAAAAAACGGTGTGGCAATCGGTGGGCAATACGTTGATGTGCAGAGCGGTGCCCTGATTGATCTGTCCGGTGGTGGCGATCTTCGCGGCGCTGGTTTCATCTCCGGGCGCGGCGGTTCTACCGATGCGCGTTTCAATCCGCTGGTGCGCAATGCCACCGACGGCACTTTCAGCTTGCCGGGGCTGACGAGCAACCCGGTCTATGCCATCGTTCCGGGCAATCAGAGCCGCTATGCGCCAGTGCTGGCGGAAGCGGGCGCGGTCGATCCGCGCGTGGGCCAGCAAATCACCATTGGCGCCGGTGTCCCGGGGTTGGCGGCGGGAACTTACACGCTGTTGCCATCCACCTTTGCCTTGTTGCCAGGGGCGTTCCGGGTCGAAGTCAACGGTCAGGCAACACCGACTGCGACGACGGCGGCGCTGCAACTGCGCAATGGTTCGTGGACCAGCAGCGGGCAGATGTCGATTGCCAATACCGGCCTGCGCGACAGCCTGGCCAGTCAGGTCATCCTGACGTCGGCGGACGTGCTGCGCCGTTACTCGCAGTACAACGAAACCGGGCTTACCCCATTCATCCGCAATGATGCCGCCAGGCGCGGGCTGCCCCGTGCATTGGCGCCTATGGACGGCAAGACCCTGGATCTGCGTTTGAGTACCGGTGGTCAGCAAGACATTGCTTTGCAGTTCAACGGGCGCGCGCTGTTCAACCCCGCCGAGGGTGGGTTGACCGGGACGGCGGTGGTGCGCGGTGGTTATGCCGGCAGTGACCTGGAAATCCTCGGAACCGGGCAGGCGCCGACCGCGCACGTCGCTGGTGTGTCGTTGTATGCCGACACGCTGAATAACCTCAACGCCGGGCGTTTGACCCTCGGTGCAATGCCGGACGTTGTGTACAACACGTCAGGCAATATCATCAGCTTCCTCGGCACCACCGCCAATATCGTGTTGCGTGAGGGGGCCGTCCTTTCTGCGCCGGAAGTCTTGCTGCGCACCACCTTGACCACTGGCGGTATTACGGTCGAGGCGGGTGCCGGGATCAACACGCTCGGTCGCGGCAACGTACCTTACGATTCAACGGCGGGCTTCATATATCAGCCGGGGGCATCAAGCCTGTTGCTCGTGTCGAACGGCTGGACCCACGTGTTGGCGCCACAAGCGGGCTCAAATCTGAGTGGTGCCGGCAGTATCCGAATTGGCACCTGTGCGGCTGATTCATGCAGTAATCCGGCGCTGCTTTATTCGAACGGCAGCATCACCGCTGCCACGGATAACCAGTTTGAGCTCGGTGAAGCCGTGCGCTTCGGCACGCGTCATCTGGCGTTGTCGGTCGGTTCGGTGAATGCCGGCAGTGCCGAGGCGCTGGCGGCGGCAGGCAATCGCGTACCGGCAGGTTTGACCCTCAACCAGAATGTGCTTGATCGACTGTTGCGCGGCGATACCCAATTTGGCGCTCCGGCACTGGAAACCTTGAGCCTGACTACCCGCGATGCTTTCAATTTCTACGGCAGTGTAAGCCTCGATACGCTTGATCCGCAGACCGGCCAAAGCAAACTGCAGAACCTGGTGCTCATCACTCCGGCGATCTACGGTCTGGGCGATGCCAATGATGTGGCGACCATCCGCACCGCCAACCTGGTCTGGAACGGCGCCACCCAAACACCCGGCAGCGTCATCACTGGCGGCGCCGGCACGGGCAGCGGCACGCTGGATATCCAGGCGCAACGCATCGAACTGGGTTACGGCCCGATGCCACAGCCCAGCGGCCTGGATCAGAACAATCGTCTGGCGCTGGGTTTTGCCAACGTCAACCTGACGGCCAGCGAACGCATCACCGCCAACCACAAGGGCAGTCTGGCGGTGTATCAGGAGCAGGGCGCTTACGACCCGGTCAAGGGCTACAGCTACAGCGGCGGCAATCTGAACCTGCGCACGCCGCTGCTCACCGGTGAAGCAGCATCGGTCAGTTTGCTCAAGGCCGGCAACAGCCTGACGCTCAGCAGTGGCGGGGCTTATGGGGGGGCGGATGCCTTGGGTGCGGAACTCAACCTTGAGGCTCGCAACATCGTTCTCGATAGCCGTATCGCCTTGGCCAGCGGCAAACTGACCGTGAAGTCCGAAGATGATTTAAGCCTTGGCAACGCCGCCGTGCTGGATCTGACCGGGCGTACCTTGCCGTTCAACGATGTCAGCAAGTACAGCTGGGGCGGTGACATATCGCTGTACAGCGCCAACGGCAATATTCGTCAGGCGGCGGGCTCGCGAATCGATCTGTCGGCGAAGAACAATCAGGCCGGTAATCTCAGCGTCGTCGCGTTGGCCGAGGCGGCCGGTATGGTCGATCTGCAAGGCGAGATCCTTGGTGGCAGCAGCGGTTACTACGACGCCGGGGGCACGTTGGTGCCGTACAAGGCCGGCGGCGTTGACATTCGCGCGCAGCGTCTGGGGGGGGATGCCACTGAACAGTTCGCCGCGCTCAACCAGCGTTTGAATGCCGGGCAGGTCTTCGGCAGCCGCAGCTTGCAGCTCAAGCAAGGCAACCTGCTCATCGGCGACGGCCTCAAGGCTGGCGAGGTCAATGTCTCGGTGGACAATGGCAGTCTGACGGTGGCCGGTCTGATCGACGCCAGCGGCGAGCGTGTCGGCAGTATTCGTCTGTCGGCGAAAAACGCTCTGACCCTGACCGGCAACAGCGTGCTCGATGCCCATGGTCGTGTGCTGCGGGTCGACAGCTACGGCAAGATCATCGATGCGCCGAACCGGGCGACGGTCGAGCTCAATTCCGGTGATGGTCTGCTCACCCTGGCTTCTGGTGCGCGGATCGATCTGCGTCACGGCACTGATGCGGTACCAGGCATTCTCGCGGGGCAAAACGATGGAATGCTGCGTGGCACGCTGGAGCTGAACGCGCCGCGGCTGGGCAGCAATGACATCGCCATTGATGCCAGTGGTGCGTTGACCATTCAGGGCGCACGTTCCATCGGTCTCAATGGCGTGCGTCGCTACACCGATGCTCGCGATGGCACCGATCAGGCCGTCACTGGCCGCCCGTATCAAGTGATCGATCAGGCCATGCTCGATCGCATTCACGGTGACAGCAACAACTTCATCAACGCCGCTCTGGGCAACAATGATCTGTTGCAACGCAAACTCGCCGGGCTGAACAACGCCACCTATGCCGATGCGTTCCATCTGCGCCCGGGCGTAGAGATTGCCAGCAAGACTGCCGACGGCGACCTGGTGGTGGAGGGTGATCTGGACTTGTCTGGCTATCGCTACGCGAGCCTCAATCCGCATACGCGACTGGACCCGTCGGTTTACGGCTCGGGTGAGGCCGGCAGTCTGGTCATCCGCGCCGGCGGCAACCTCGATATTTACGGCAGCATCAACGACGGCTTTGCGCCGCCACCGCAAACCCAGGATGACGCCGGTTGGAAGCTGATCACCGGTGTGCAGCCGTTCGGTGGCGATCTTATCGTGCCGGGCACTGGCGTTTCACTGGCCGAAGGCACGCAGTTTCCGGTGGGGGCCGTGCTTAATTACGACGTGATGATTCAAGGCGCGGTATTGGCCAGCGGCACCTTGCTGCCGACTCAAGCGGTATTGGCCCAGGCCTATACCTTTGGCGCTGGCACCGTGCTGGCGGCGGCGATTCATGACGGCAATGGCAATCTGTTGTTTGCCGCCGGCACCTTGCTCTCCGAGAGTGTGACGTTGCCGGCGTCAACGCGCCTGGGGGCGGGGATTCGCCTGAACGACGCCACGTCGCTGCAAGCTATGACCTGGCCAAAAGGCGTGCCGCTGCCGGCCGTATACGATGTGGATGTGGGAACCGTTTCCGGGGTGAAATTGAGCGGTTCACTGGCATTGCTGCGCGGGTCACTCATCCCGTCCATGACGGACGTGAAGTTGGCTGATGGGACAACGATTATCGAATTGCGGTCGTTCAACGGCACCCAGCAGGGCAAGAACTGGGCGGTGGCGAGCATGCTGCCTGCAGGCACTGCCTCGTGGTCGATGCGTGTGGTGGCCGGCGCTGATCTTGACGCGGCGGATAATCGCACGGTCCAGCCGTTGACCAGCGGAGGTCATCTGCGGCTGGCGGACACTCACTATGGTGCGACGATTACGCAGGGCGTAGCGAAACTGGTCTGGGCCGTAGACAATCAGTATGGCTTCCCGCCCTACGAACCCATCCCCGACGAGTATCTGATTCTTTGTGAAATCGGCCCAAGCGATTGTGCGCCGATGGCGCGTTGGGTCTGGGCGCCGGGTAGCGGCATGGGCGCTGATTACGAGCCGGTTCCTGATGATTATCTGATCCTCTGCGAACTGCAGCCGGACCTGTGTCTGGAAAACAACCCGCAAAAATCCGCCAAGGTGCACACCCAGATGTTCAGCGTGCTGCGAACCGGCACGGGCGATCTCGACTTGATGGCGGCCGGCAATCTGAGTATGGATTCGCCTTTCGGCGTGTACACCGCAGGGACGCAGTCGGCCAATGTCGACCCGCTCTACAACCAGATGCGCGGGCACCTGTCCGATACAAACTCGGTTTTAGGCAGCACGGGAGCCGATTACGAAAAATGGGTCAACGGCGGCACTGACAGCCTCTATCAGGCCTGGTATCCGCAACTGGGCGGTAACCTCAGCATCAATGCCGGTGGCTCGATCTCCGGCGATTCGGTGGGGCGTAAAGAGCAGAAGTCGGGCGGTACTCGTGAGCAGATAGCCAGTGTTGCCGTTGGCAACTGGCTGTGGCGTCAAGGCACGGGGAATGCCGATGTTCCAACGGCCTGGTGGATCAATTTCGGCAGCTACATCACTCAACCGATACCCGACAGCAATATGAGTACCGAGCCGTACCTGGTGGGTTTCACCGGCTTTGGTACGTTGGGTGGCGGCAACATCAGTCTGCGCGCCGGGGCCGATGCGGGCATGTTGAAGCCGCTGGGAGACGCGACGAGTTACCTGCGCAGCCAGGGGCTCAACGTTGCAGTCGGCAGCACCGGCAGGGTCGGCAGCGATGGCCGCGTGCAAATGACGGGTGGCGGTGACATGGATATCCGCATTGGCGGCCAGCTCAACCCGTCACTGCAGGCCCGGGCTGGCGATACCGGCGGGGCGCGGCCGTTTCACGACCTGCAAGGTGCGTTGGTCAACCTGCGCGGCGCGGTGCAATTGACTGGCGGCGCCTTGGGCGGTATCGATCTGCAGTACGGCGCCGCGTCACGTTCGCATGACATCAGGGAAACCCGCGCGCTTGACCCGTTTACATCAACTACAAGCACAGCCTCTGGTGGTCTGGTATTGATCCCCGGTGACTCGGGGATGAGCCTCAGCACCCGTGGCGATCTGGTGCTGGGCGGAGCAAGCGACCCGGGACGCGTCAGCCTGCAGAACGCTACCCCGGTCTTCGACGCCAATGGTGACATCCAGAGAGGCGGGATCCTCAGTGGGTTTTCATTGTGGACCGAGCACACCGCCATCGACTTGTTTTCGGCCGGGGGAAACCTTACGCCTTCTACCCAAATGGCAGAGTTTAATGAGTTCAACAACTTCAGTTTACCGCTGGGGCGAAACACATCGCCTACAGACGGTCGATTCGTCTATCCGTCGATTTTGCGCGCAGTGGCGGGTCAGGGATCGATTTATGCCGGGCCTTCAGCATCGGTAAAAAGGAACGATTTCCCGCTGTCCGCCTACTCATTGCTCTTGGCGCCGTCGACAGCTGGCCAGCTGGAAATGCTGGCGGGCGATTCCATCTACGCCGGCGGCTATGCGATCAATCAGTCCGGAGCGAGTCCAGCGTCCATTGCCACGCCGTTCAATCCGGCGTTCAACCGCTTTGACAACAACGCGCAAGTCAGCCCCGTCGCCACCAATTACAGCAGTGACGGCGTCGCATCGGACGGCAACTTGCGTTATCCGTTGTTCGCATTTGGCCCCAACACGTATTCGGGTCTCAGCGGAGTGCAGGGGCCCGCACGCTTCTATGCATTAACTGGCGATCTGGTGGGCGTACGCAACGGCGAAACTCTGAATTTCACTACGTCCAAACGTACTTGGTATGAGGCGGCGGGGCCGGTGTGGATGATTGCCGGTCGCGACATCGTGGCGTCCGGGACCAATCTGGGCCAGCCCACTCAAGTCCAGTCGGATGAAATGGGTGTCGGGCGAGAGCTCATCACCTCCGCTGGCAACCTGTTCATCCACAATAATCCGCGAGACGTTTCACGGGTTTCGGCAGGTCGCGACATCCTCTATAGCAGTTTCGATATCGCCGGGCCGGGTGTTCTGGATATCAACGCCGGACGCAACATTCTCATGGAAAACCGTGCCAGCATCACCAGCCTCGGGTCGTTGGTGGCGGGGGATAATCGTGCGGGTGCCAGTGTGGTGCTGCAGGCCGGCGCGGGGGCGCAAGGCCCGGATTATGCGCAGTTCATCGCGCGCTATCTGAGCCGGCAGAATCTCGCCAATCCGGAAAGGTCCCTTACCGGGCAACCGGGCAAAGTGGTCAAGACCTACCTTGACGAACTGCAGAGCTGGCTGACCCTCGGCTACGGCTTCAGTGGCAACGCCGAACAGGCGCAAGCGTTCTACGCCGCGCTGCCAAGTGCCCAGCAGGCGATTTTCGCGCGGCAGGTGTACTTCGCCGAACTGCGTGCCGGCGGCCTGGAGTACAACGATGTCGACGGCCCGCGTCAGGGCAGTTATTTGCGCGGTCGCAACGCCATCGCGGCGCTGTTCCCGACTACCGACGTGGCCGGCAATCCGATCCGTTACGACGGCGACATCACGATGTATGGCGGAGCAGGGGTCAAGACCCTGTTCGGCGGCGACATTCAGATGCTCACCCCGGGCGGTGGTCAGGTGTTCGGCATCGAAGGCGCGGTGCCGCCATCGACGGCGGGGATCATCACTCAGGGTTCGGGCAATATTCAGCTGTACTCGCAGGGCAGCATTTTGCTCGGCCAGAGCCGGATCATGACCACGTTCGGCGGGTCGATCCTCGGCTGGTCGGCCGAGGGCGACATCAACGCCGGTCGTGGTTCGAAAACCACCGTGGTCTACACGCCGCCAAAACGCATTTACGACACCTGGGGCAACGTGAGCCTGTCGCCATCGGTACCGAGTACCGGCGCCGGTATCGCCACGCTCAACCCGATTGCCGAAGTGGTGCCGGGCGATATCGACCTGATCGCGCCGCTGGGCACCATCGATGCGGGCGAGGCGGGGATTCGGGTGTCGGGCAACGTCAACATCGCTGCGCTGACGGTGGTCAACGCCGCCAACATTTCGGTTCAGGGCAAGGCGACGGGGGTGCCGGTGGTATCGGCGGTGAATACCGGGGCGATCACTTCGGCCAGCTCCGCCGCATCATCTGCCACGCAAGCGGCAGAAGACGTCGCCCGTCAGCAGCAGGCAGCGTCGCGGCAGAACCAGGCCTCGGTGTTCACCGTGCAGGTGCTGAGCTTCGGCAACGAACAGCTCGCGCCTTCTCGCGATGGCGCGAGCCGCGCATCGGCGCCGGGTTACAACCCGAACAGCCCGGTGCAGGTGTTGGGTGCCGGGGCGCTGGATGAACAGGCGAAGCAGCAGTTGACCGAGGAGGAACGTGGGCAACTGACGTTGTAAAAGACTCTCGTGCAGTACGTTTGGGCGGCCGGTGGGTCGCCCTTTTTTTGCATGCCTTATTCCATTCTGTACAGCGGACAGCGTACGTCCAGGGCAGCAGTCGCTGATTCGTCATTGACCGACCCACAATAGAACCCGCACCCAAGGCGCGCAAGCCGGCGGATTCTGGCTTGGCTGTAGGCAAAGGCGCAAGGGTGCGTGGCTTTGCGGACGTAGCGTTACACGCTCTTCAACAAGATCTCCGAGACGAGTTTAAAACCAAAAGCCGCGCGACTTTTTAATAGGCGCGCGGCTTTAAGGACTACGACTGTAGGCATTGCTTTACCGCAGCAGGTCTCAATTAATCATTGTTGTTCAACGGCGGCACAGACGCTTCTCTGGCCTCTACCGGCTCCTCATTGCTACTCGTCGCTCCGAGTACACCCACATTAAGCAATAAAAAACTCAACCCGTGATGGGGGTTGGCTGATTGCACCAGCCATCCGAAACTGCGGGTATCTACGTTGTAAACCTCGGCCGAGTCTCCGCTGGCGGTGCCGGTCCACGCATTGGCCAGGTGAGGATACGGCGGGCTTGCAGTCCAATTGAACCAAGGCTGGAAGAAGCAGCGCTCCATGACCGCGCGGATTTGCGGTGTCAAATTGATATGTCCTCTTTGCGCCTGCGATTGCTGGTATCTCGGGTAAGTCCAGTCTCCGTTTCCATGCACCCACAAATCGTAGATATTGGCAACTCTGACTGAGTAGCTGACCTTCGCACCACGTTGATCAGTGATAACGATGGTTGTAGTTCCGTTGCCCATTCCCGTGACTTTGCCGCTACTGGCAACCGCCGCGATTGCGCTGTTCGAGGAACGATAGGTATAGGACGGGAGGCCGCCAGTGGGAGTGCGAACCATTGTGTTGTCAATGGCATCGACACCGTTGAAGTTCGGGCAATAGCCACTTCTCACCATTACGCCATCCAGCACCATCGGCGTCGTTTCGACTGAAAGTGGCTCTGTCACCGTCAGCAATCGCACATTGGAATACACCGGAGTGCTGTGATACAGCGACTTGGCATACAACCGCCGCGCCCCAAAAGGCACGGTAATCGTAAGACTCCAGAGACCGGTCTCTTTATCGGCAGTCACCTTGCCCTTGGGCACCGCACTTGCACCGCTGCCATCAAAAATCTCTACCTGCAGCCCCTTATTCGCCGCCCCTTTGAGGGTAAGGGTCGTGCTGACGGTGAAGCCGGCTTCCAGCACCTCAACGCCTTTGTCATCCAGCACATTGGTTAGCGTAGGCGCGGTGGCTGCGGCCACGGTTATGGTCCTGACCGCCGACTCGGCACCTGTGCCATACAAGGCCTTGGCCTTGAAGCTGTGCGCGGCGAACGTCAGGTCTGACACCGGCAACGTCCACACGCCATTGGTAGCGGTCGCTCGGCCTTTGGCGGTGGCACCATCGAATATCTCGACTTCCTGGCCTTTGGCGGCGGCACCGGACAGCGTGACGGCGGTTTCTACCGTGGTTTCGTTCTGCGGAATTTCATTGCCGCTCGGCGAGCCCTTGACTGAGGTCAGCGTAGGCGCGGTGGCTGCGGTCACGGTCAGGGTTCTGGCCGCCGACTCGGCACCTGTGCCATACAAGGCCTTGGCCTTGAAGCTGTGCGCGGCGACCGTCAGGTCTGACACCGGGAACGTCCACACGCCATTGGTAGCGGTCGCTCGGCCTTTGGCGGTGGCACCATCGAATATCTCGACTTCCTGGCCTTTGGCAGCGGCTCCGGACAGCGTGACGGCGGTTTCTACCGTAAAACCATTCTGCGGAATCTCGCGCCCACTGGGCGAGCCCATCACGGAGTCGAGCGTCGGCGGTATTAATTCCACCGGCTCGCCGATGACAAACTCCAGCACATTCGAATAACTGGTCGTGTTGCTCGCCGCCCGGAAGATTTCGTAGTGCACCTGCACTTTTTTCCCGCGATTAGGTTCGATGTGCTGGGCCACAAACGCCGCGTTCAGCGGGAAAGCCACGTCCCTGTCCTTGGACAGTGCATTGAGTTTTTTAAAGTCGGTAACAGGCTCATTGCCTTCAACGATCCAGAAATACTTCACGATATCGTTGGCCTCGCTCGGAACAGCCACCGGCCGTGGCGCGGTGATTTTGCTGACACCACCGGGCAGGTCTTTGGGGTCCAGCACGCCATCCTTTTCCCCCTGCACGATGGGTTTCACCAGTTCGCGTTGCGCTTCGCCAATGTTCAACAGCGAGGCGTGCAGGGACGCGCGACGGGTGATGGTGCCGTCTTCATCGCTCAGCAGGCAGTACGACAGACGCAGCGTGCCGCCCTCGATGGTTTTGCCGTGTTCGCCGGCGACGGTGACGATGAACCCTTCGGGGGCATTGGCCTCGTCTTCGCTGGGGGAATACCAGTCCAGGTCCGGGTCGTAGGTGGTCAGGTCGGGCCGGGTGCCGAACCATTTCAGTTCGATCGCGTTCTCCGGGGTGATCAGTGGATCGGGGGGAATGCAGATGCGGTATTCGGGCGCGTCGGGGTCGAGCGCGCCACTGATCTGGTCGATTGCGATGGGCGCGGCCAGGCGTGTCGGTTCACCGATAACGCTGTAGGCGCGGGACTTGGATATGGAATTGTCGACCACGGTGCCGCCGCGGCGTACATGATAGGAGTACACCACCGTGCGTTTGGCCAAGGTACGCAGGGTGCTGTTCTTGTGCGCGATCGAGACCCGCACTGGCGGCGTGCTTTCAATACGCTGGATCACCACTTCGCTGATCTCTTTACCTTCGTCGTCGGTACCGAAGACGCTGAGGTAGATCTCGTCGTACTTTTTGAAGATGTTCACGTCCTCCGCCCAGACTTCCACCAGCGGCGGTTCGTCCCCCAGCACCTCCAGATCGACGATGAGACCGTCGGCGTGTTTGAGGATGGGCGCACCCAGGCGCAAGCCCTGGGTGTCGACGACAATACGCACGGCCTCGCACCAGTCTTCGGACTCGTTGTACACGCGGTCGCGGATCTTGTAGCTGACCGACACGCCGTCGGAGTCTCCGGCTGAGAGGATGGTGGCCTGGTCGGCCAGCACCACGATGGGATTACCCTCCGGATCGTCGATTTGTTCCTGGGTGACGGGCTCGGACTCCACGGTTTTCCCGGCCCAGGCCAGGATGAGCACGTCACCGACGGCGCAGTTCAGGTAGAGCCAGCCATCGCCGGGCTTGGGTTTTGCGTAGATCAGCACGCCTGCCTCGGCGGTGGCCTTGTCGACACCGTCGCGCACCACATCCGGCGGATCGAAGGCCATGGTCAGTTCGGAGTGGCCATAGTCGGGATTAATATCCTGGCCACCGGGCAGTTCGAGTTTGACGAAGAGCTTGATCATCGGTCCTGGCTCGGGCCTCTGCCCGAAACGCGTGATCTGGTAAGACAGCTCCCAGTCGCCGCTGGGCAAGCGCGGCGGCTCGATGAACAGAGTGACGTGCTTGTCCACCTCGATGTCTTCGGTGATGGTCTTTTGCGCGACCATGGTGGTGCCCAGGTACACCTTGCAGTTATCGCTCTTGCTCATGTCGTTCCAGGCGGGAATCTGGACTTTCAACCCCTTGTCGGGGTAGTTGAGTCGTGCGGCGGCGAGGTTGATGCCCCTGGAGCCGTCATCCAGCATCCGGCCGCCGGGGATTTCCGGATCGAGCAAGGCCAGGACGGAGATTGGTTTGCGCGGTTGGACGAGCATCGCGGGGCACTCCTGCCGAAGGTGGGGCGATGGAGTGATTAGGGGATAAAACCGGGGAGTGCGCACCTGTCAGATCTGACAGGTGTACGTTGAATTCAGACGAACGGTATCGTTGCTTTTCAGTTCGTGACCGGAAATCCATTCTCTGACGTAGAGAACGGATTTCACGGTTTGACATCAAGCAGGGCAATCGCGATTTTAATAGCGTATTTCACTCCGCGAGTCAGCGAATCCCGACAATATTCGAGGCATGCCCGAATTCTTTCGCGTCGCCATAGCCGCCCCAAACCAGATACTTGGTTCTTCTACTTTTGAATGGCCACCAATCGCTGCCCCTATCGGTAGACCAATAATGGTGATTTCCCATGGGCCATGATGCGCCATACGCGGCGTGTATTTCGTTCAATTCCCCCATGCTGGGAATACGTGCCCCAACTGCGGCGACGTTCCTGTTGGCCATGTTCCAGCCACCATTCCCACCGCCAAAACAGAGAATGACGTTCGTCACTGTTACGGTAAAGCTTTTGGATTGCTGGGCAGTGTCTCTGGCCGTGATAGTCGCTGTGCCTCTCCCCCTGGCGGTGACAAAACCTCTGGAATCAACTGCTGCCACCGCTGAGTTGCTGGTGCTGTAAGTGATGGTTCCTGTTCCCCCGGTGGCTGATCGCAATATCGAGTTACCTGAATTCGGAGTGGGGAACAGGTTAGGGTAGCCCGCACAAATATAGGTCTTGCCACCCAATGTGACCGGATTTTCGTTGAAGCTCATTGGATGGATTCTGCGAAATGTTCGCGTTGTGGAGATCTGCTCGGTACTCAATGCTTTGGCGTACACCGAATGTTCACCAAGGGCGATTGCAAAGGGGGTCGTCCAGATTCCTTTGGCATCGGCGGACACGATGATATGTGTGGCTGCACCCAAATCATAAATCTGCACTTGATACAAAGGCGTGACCCCGCCCGTCAAAACAACCGACGTATCGACAGTAGGTCCCCCGTTACTCAACTCGCCTCCCGAGTGCCTTACCGATGTCAGCGTCACGGCCTTGTGGGGGGTGACCGTAAAGTTGTGGGCGGGGGATTCCAGTTGTTCACCATAAAGGGCTCGTACCTTGATGGCGTAGGATTTCAGGGCCAGCGTCGATAGTTTTGTCGAGCCGTTGCCCTCACCATCCAGAGTGACAGGGTCGCCGATGGGAGCGTTTTCGTCATAAAGCTGCACACGCTGGTCGGGATCTGCCATTACGGCAACGGTGATTTCTCTGTCGTAAGTTATGCCGTTGTGCGCGACCGATCCTTTGGAGTCATTGACTGCCGTGATACTGGGTTTGGTGGCAATGCCGATGGTAAATGTGCGTGGATTGCCGTCCGGTACATCGGCGTCGTACAAGGCTTTCACGGTAATGGTTTGCAGGCCTTCGACGAGGCCGTCTGCAGGAGATTCCCACTCCCACAGATCCGTGGCTTGCGGTGTGCCTTTGGGAACACCATTGACCCTGATCTCGACCTTTTCACCGCGCGTCGCCGTGCCATGGATCGTCACGCGCTTGTCGTAGGTCAACCCGGCTTCGGGAATTTCCTGGCCTTGCGGATTGAGGATTCTGGTGATGGCCGGGGTCACGTAGTCGTAACGTGTGCGGATAGTCAGCGGCAGGGCAGGGAACTCGATTGCAGCGGTCTCTTCCGTGCTGTTGTCGAAAATCACTTTGCATTTCACCACGGCGGGAGAACTGTGCCGCAATTTCAGGATTTCACTTCTGAGCAAGGGTTCGTCGAGGCCTCCAGCCACTTGCTGGTCACTGATTTGATGATCTCTCAGTACATCGATCCGGTAGCTGCCGGTGCTGGTTTCGCCCTCGACATAGAGCCACGTGCGCTGGCCCTTGGCAATAAATGGCCATACGTTCACCAGCACCCTCGCATCGCCGACAAACTCCATCAAGTCCAGAACCGCCTTGTCTGCCTGAGGTACATGCGGAGTGGGCAGATCGTTTTCCGGATCCTGGAAGTCGAGGATGTTCAGCGGCAGCGCTTCGGAGGGTGTCCACAAGCCATAGCGCTGTACGTCATAGTTGACGTCAACCGAGCGCCGAATGTTGGCACCCACAAACGAGGAGGGCAGGTGAAAGGTGACGATGCCGGAAGGTTCAGCGGGTTGTTCCAGGTCCTCCGAAGTGCCGGCCCCGGGCGTCCCCCGCCATTTCAGAGCGAGGGTGTCGAGTGCTTCGTCCATGCTGAGATAACTGCACTCGATATCGACACCGTTGAGCGCATCCATCGGGTTCAGCGAACCGTTGGGTGCTTGTAAAACGGTAGGCGCAGGCAAAAGCCCCACGGGGATGCCAACCATCACCTCGAAGGGCGCCGAATAGCTGTACTTTCCCGTCGCGGCATGCAGCAGGGTGTAACGGACAGTGACCGTATAGCCGATATTGGCCGAGACGTATTTGACATCCACCCGAAAGCGCGCGTTCTTGTCGATCGACAACTCAGTGATGGGTCTGCTGCCTTTGGTTGAGCTGAAGGCGGAGAGTCCGATCCAGTGATACGTCAGCGTGTCGCCCTTCATCCAATTGACCGGTTTGACCAGCACATGAGCCTGGGTATAAACCAGCGTCGGGTCGATCACGCCATCTTTTGCTTCTTCTACATCGGGGGCCGGCAGAGTGGCGGGAACTGCGCGCACCTCGACCCGCAGAAAGTCAGACTCACTGAGTCCATAGTCGGCAGGATCATCGTTGTACACCCGGTAATAGAGTTTGAGGCTGCCGTTGTTCAACGGGAGAATGTGCTCGTTCATCACATAGATGTACGTAAAGCCTGCCTGCTCATCATTATTGCTGACGTCATACGCTTCCTCATACTCATAGGCGCTGCCATCTGGTTTCTTGCCTTCCCAGATCACGTTGATCGAGTCGCCGACTTTAAGGCTCGGATAAGCAAGTCTGACGGTCGCTGTTTTGCTGTCGGCGGGCAAAATGGCACCGATTACCTCTTCAATGATCGGCGCCGGCAACAGCGCCGGGTTGCCGATCACTTTGACGAAGGTGCGTTTGGAATAGAGCTTCGAGCCATCGCTTTTTTTGTGCAGTACATAGGAGCCATCAAGCGTCCCGGTGGCGAAGAGACTGACAAATGCGAAAGGGATCGGGAACTCGAGAATGTAGGGCAGCTTGCCGACGGTGACTTCTTCGGTCAGCGTGCGAGGCGCTGTTCCGGTGCCCCCGACACCGGCGACATTGATTATTATCGTGTCGCCCGTGGTGAATTCTTTATTGATTTCGAGGCGGATCAGCAGATTGGTCGCCTGATGGTCCAGTTGGTCGAGATGGAGCTCGCGATCATCGGCATCTTCGAAAATGGCCGGATCCAGGCGAGCGGCACCGGCATCCACCTGAACCGTAGTCTCCTTCGACCATTTCTCGCACCAGTTCCAGACCTCATCATGGATTTCGTACCTGATCGGCAACGAATTGCCATCGCCGGCGGTCAGGATGTCACCGGGCGACGCGGTGATGACAATTTCTTGCGTGCCTTCGACCTCGGCTTCTGTTACTACGTGGGGGGGCAGAGGAACACTGCCCCAGCGCACCCAGATGACATCGCGCACCGTCATCTCTCGATAGCGCTTGATGGTCATGGGCACGCCCTTGCTCGACCATTCTTTGCTGACACCATTGTCGATGACATCCTGCGGCAACCCGACAATGTCGAGGTGTGAGTGCCAGGGAAGATGCTGCTCCTCATCCTTGCCGGCGGGCAAATTCAATTTGACCAACAGCGTCAATACGGGGGAGGGATTATCCGGCAGCGGTTCGCCTGAACGGGTCACCTGGCAATAACACTCGGAGTAGCCGGGGGCGATTTCAGTGGTCGGGAGAAAGAAGAACAATCTTTTACCGACATCTTCGGGCTTTATTTTCAGTTCGAAGATGACGTTGTCGTTCCAGAAAACCTCGATTTCATCGCCAGCCCCCATCCCGGGGTAAGGGTCGATAATACTGAATATGCCGGCCTCGGAATTTTCGAACGTTGCCAGGTTGATACCGCCGTCGCCATTCGCAACTGGCTGAGTCATGTCAGCGATGTACACCGGATAGATTTGCAACGGTGTGACGGATAAATCTCTTCGCGGGGGAAGCCGAAATAATCTGAAAGAAGTCATGAGCAACGCCGCCTGAAAGGGAAAAACGAGTGATTCCCTTTTAGTCCCATTGATTGTTCATTGACTACTGTCAGATCTGACAGGGGTAAGCGGTTTTCAGACGGACGGTCTGGTGCGGGATGAGTCTGTTTATTGGGCGCCCGTCTGAGTACTGTTCGCATCTGAGCGCAATCTGGCAGGGTCAGAAGGCGTACGGAATACTCACCTTCGCCCACAACATTTCCCCCTTCGGCCGGTTCTCCACGTCAAATTCCTTGGCCCAGCGAATCTCCGCACTGGCGTACTTGAGAAAGGTGAAGTGCAGTGCCGGCCCGATTGCGAACACCTTGCCGCGCACGCCGTCATCCACATCCTGCCCGGCGAACTGCACGGTGCGGCCGAACTGTTTGTCGTCTGTGGTCTGCTTGAGGTAGTAGCCGTTGATGCCGAGCATCAGGTCGTCGGTAATCTTGTAGCTGGCCGAATAATCGAAGTGAAAGATCTGCCCGGATTTGTAGTCGGTGTCCTTGTTCTTCTCGTTGAAACTGTAGCTGGTCTTCATCGAGACTTCGGTGTTGTCGGTCGGCAGCCAGGTGAAGGAGAACATGGGTTTGTAGGTGTAGAAATTGTTGCTGGTGTTGGCCAGCCGGTCGACGCTGTATTCACCGGTGGGCACAGTGATTTCCAGGGCGGCGCCGAGGGTCAGATGCTTGCCCATGTCCCACAGAATGATCGGTGCGATGGTGGTATCGCCCATGCCTTCACGGGTGTCGCTCAAGCCGAACACCGAGACTTCCTGCTTCAACCACGGCTGGGCGATGTAACCGGCCAGGCGCCCGCCGAACACCCGTACCGGGCTTAAATAATCGAGACGCGGAATCACCGCGGTGGATTCGATTTCGACATTCTGCACTTTGCCGCCCAGTGAACTGATGTTGAGTCGGGTCGACTTGTAATGGTTGTAGTAGAGGTTGAACGCGACCATGTTCTGCGCAAGGCTGTCGACCTCCAGCGGCAGCATGAAGAAGCCATCGGTGCCCGGGCCGATGTTGTCGACGCCGGCTTCGGTGGCGAGCGCCGGCAGGGTCGCGGTGCAGCCCAGCAATGTCAGGGCCAGGCGCAAGGGGGATGTCGCGCGGTTCGGGTACATATCCGTCCTCATTATTATTGTGTTTGGGCGAAACGCCGGCACGCAGGACGCCCGGCACTCTAGAAATAAGCGCTTGGAGCCTGACGGGGCAGGGTATTGGCGGACACGTAGGGGGGCTTCTGCGGACAGTCGATAAACCCTGTGCTAACTTTCTTCGACATAACCGGTAACAAAAATAACAATCAAGCGTAATCCGGAATGTCAGCCGCTCATGAACGTAAAAGTCCAAGACCCGACCTTCGAACTGGCGCTGGTGTCGCCGTTCCTCCTGCAAACCCTGGCTGAAGTCGCGCAAATCAACGGCGTCGAGCCCGAGAGCCTGTGCCGTGGTCTGGGTTTTACCCTCGAAGACCTGCAGGATCCGGCGCAACGGATTTCCTATCGCCAGGCTGTGGCAATGATTCAGCGTGCGCTCAAAGTGCTGCCCAATCAGGGGCTCGGCCTGTGGGTCGGGGCGCAGAACGTGCTTGGCACGCTCGGTTTGCTCGGACATGTGCTATCGCTGTGCAGAACCTTGCGTGATGCGTTTTCCGTAGGGATTCGCCATCAGCACACCTCCGGCGCGATTGTGGTGTCCAGCGTCGATGTGGTGGGTGACCGAGTGCATCTCGATGCCGAATGTCGCTTGCCGTTCGCCGATGTGCAGGTGTTTGCGGTCGAGGAGTTTTTCGCCAGCCTCCTGGTGTACGGTCGGGCGTTGGCCGGGGCGGATTTCAAGCCGATCGCCGTGCAATTTGTCCATGCCGCGCCAGGCTACCTGAGCGAGTACCACCGCCTGCTTGGGCCGGACGTGCGCTTTGGTTGCCTGCACAACCGTATGCTGATCGATGTGCAATGGCTGGACGTCAAGCTGCCCAATCATCATGCGCTGGCGTTGCGTCAGGCGGTGGCCTTGCTGGAGCTTGAAGCCGCGCAGGTGCATCAGAAGCTCGATCTGATTCAGGCCGTGGAGCGGGCGATAGCTCGGGATCTTGCTTGTGGCACTCATATCGAGAAGATTGCCCGCGACCTGAACATGAGCAGCCGCACCTTGCGCCGGCGTTTGACCGAGCATTCGCTGACGTTTGAAGCTTTACAGGAGCAAGTGCGGCAGGCGCGCACCCTGAGTCTGCTGGCCAATCCGGATATGTCTATCGAGCGCATCACCGAAGAGGCCGGTTATAGCGATGTGCGCAGCTTTCGCCGGGCGTTCAAACGCTGGACAGGGATGAGCCCGAGTGCGTGGCGTATTGAGAACGGCCCTTCGTCTCTGAGACAAGACTAGGGTGAGGGTTTTGCGGCATCTGAACCCACACAAATCCTCTGGCCAGGGGTAAACTCCCGCGCACTTTCCCAAGGAGTTCACATGAGTTACTACCAACCGGGCATTCTCGCCACCCCTGTTCCTGCGCAAGCACGTCATCTGTTCTTCGCCCTTGAGTCGGTTGCAGCACTGCCGCAGGCGATCGACAACCTGATGAATCTGGTGGATGGCAAGTCGGTGGTGGTCGGTTTCGGTGAATCCCTGACCAGGGCCCTCAACGTAGAAATCGACGGCCTGCGCAGTTTCCCGGCCATGACCGGCGTCGGCGTGGAAAACCCGTCGACCCAGCACGCGCTGTGGGTCTGGCTGCACGGTGTCGACCGTGGTGAACTGCTCAATCGTTGCAATGCTTTTGAAGCCGCTCTGGCGCCGGCCTTGTGTCTGGTAGAGGCCCAGGAAGCCTTCCGCCACAAGGAAGGTCATGACCTGACGGGCTACGAAGACGGTACTGAAAACCCGCACGATGAAGCGGCTATTGCCGCTGCGTTGCTAGCAGAGGGCGCTGAAGGTCTGGTTGGTGGCAGCTTCGCGGCGATCCAGCAGTGGCAGCATGACCTCAAGGGTTTTCACACATTGTCCGCCGAAGACAAGGACAACATCATGGGCCGTCGCTTGAGCGACAACGAAGAAATCGACGACGCACCCATTTCCGCCCACGTCAAACGCACGGCGCAGGAAAGCTTCGCCCCTGAGGCGTTTGTCGTGCGTCGCTCGATGCCGTGGATCGAGGGTCATCGCGCCGGTTTGATGTTCCTCGCGTTCGGTTTTTCGCTGGATGCCTTCGAAGCGCAACTGCGCCGCATGAGCGGTCTGGAAGATGGCATCACCGATGGTCTGTATCGCATCAGCCGGCCGATCACCGGCGGCTACTACTGGTGCCCGCCGCTCAAGGACGGGCGCCTCGATCTGCGTGCCTTGCGTATCGGCTGATCGTCAAGACACAGGGAGGCAACAATGGACGTGGTGCGTTGGGGCATGATCGGTTGTGGCAGCGTCGCCGAGCGCAAGAGCGGGCCGGCCTTTTACAAGGCTCCCGGTTCGGCGCTGGTGGCGGTGATGGGACGACGTCTTGAGGCGGTGAGCGATTACGCCGCGCGCCACGGCATCGAACGGGTCTACACCGATGTCGATGCGCTGATCAACGATCCCGAGGTGGACGCGGTGTACATCGCCACGCCTCCCGACAGTCACCACGCCTACAGCCTGAAAGTCGCTGCCGCCGGTAAACATGGCTGCGTGGAAAAACCCATGTCGCTCAATGCCGGGCAAAGCCGTGAGATGCAGCAGGCGTTTGCCGACGCCGGGTTGCACCTGTTCGTTTCCTACTATCGGCGTTCGTTGCCGCGCTTTGCGCAAGTGCGGCAATGGCTGGAGCAGGGGCGTATCGGCGCGGTGCGGCACCTGAGCTGGACACTGACCAAAGCGCCGTCCTCCGCAGACCTGGATGGGCGTCACAACTGGCGTACGGATCCGGCGGTCGCCGGTGGCGGTTACTTCGCCGATCTGGCCAGCCATGGCATTGACCTGTTCCAGTATTTGCTCGGCGACATCATTGATGTCGCTGGTTTCACCGCGCATCAGGCCGGGTTGTACGCGGCGGAAGATGCGGTCAGCGCCAGTTGGCGCTTCGCCAGCGGAGCGTTGGGCATGGGGTGCTGGAGCTTTGTTGCCGATCGGCGCGAGGATCGGGTCGAGATCATCGGCAGCCAGGGGCGAATCAGCTTTTCGGTGTTTGATGAACATCCCGTTCAATTGCATACCGATCAAACCGTCAGCCTGGACATCCCCCATCACGAACACATCCAATGGCACCACGTCTTGGGCATGAACGCCCACATTCGCGGTGATTCGCAACACCCGGCGATGGCCGAACAGGCCCTGAAAACCGACTGGGTCATGGACCAGATCCTCAAGCGTCAATGACCTCTCAAGCGACACACCATCCCCTGTAGGAGCAAGCCCGCTCCCACAAGGGGGTTGTGGGGGCGGGTTATTGTGCGGCGGTCATGGACGGGCGGCAGCCGTGGAAAATATCCAGCCCCGGCTGATACAGCGAGGTCTTCACCCCGAACAACCCCAGCACCGAATGAAACAGGTTGTCATGGCTCAGATCCGCCTGGCCGGTCTTGCCTTGCAGGCAGCCCCGGTCGATGCCTTCGCTGGCCAAGGTGTTGTTGCCAAACCACATCACCATCGGCACATGGGTCTGTGCCTCGGGTGCCAGTGCATAAGGCGCTGCATGCAGATACAACCCGTTTTCCCCCAACGATTCCCCGTGATCAGAGACGTAAACCATCGATGTATCCAGTGCATCCTGATTGCGCTTGAGCAACTCGATCACCTTGGCCAGGAAATGGTCGGTGTAGAGGATGGTGTTGTCGTAGACGTTCACCAGCTCATCACGGCTGCAACTGCCCAATTGGTTGGTGTGGCAGATTGGTTTGAAACGCTCCATGTCCTTCGGATAGCGCTCGTAGTATTCCGGGCCATGGCTGCCATCGGCATGCAGAACAATGATCGCGTGGCCCTTGAGGCTGTCGATGTAGCTTTGCAGATCGGCCAGCAAGGCTTCGTCGAGGCAGTTGTTGCCGTCACAGAACGGTCCCGGCTGGTTCTTCGAAATATCGCGATGCGGTACGCGCAGGCAGGTGCCTTTGCAGTCGCTGTTGTTGTCCAGCCACAGCACTTGCACGCCGGCGCGCTGGAGGATGTCCAGCAGGCCTTCGTAGGTTTTGCCTTTCTTGTCGCTGTAATCCTCGCGGGGGAACATCGAGAACATGCACGGCACCGACACCGCTGTCGACGTGCCGCAGGAATGCACCTGGGTGAAGTTGAGGATGTCCAGTTTGCTCAGCTCTGGATTGGTCTCACGCTCATAACCGTTCAACGAAAAGTGATCGGCGCGGGCGGTTTCACCGACCACGAACACCATCAGCGATTTCTTCTCGCGGCTGGCAGCCTTGGCGCTCATCACTGCGTCTTCGCCGACAGCCTGCACCACGAAGTGCTTTTTGATGCCCAGGCGTTGCTTGGTGTATTTGCTGATCGCGTAGATGTAGTTGGTCGGGTTGATGAAGTGGGTGAGTTTGTCTTCTTCGCGAAAGATCGGCGCGTAGGTCGAATAGAACGTGCCCACCGAGGCCGCGATCACCAGCACGCAGGCGATGATCACCAGAATCTTGTTCAGCAGGCCGCGAAAGAACGGTCGATAGCTCACCGGCCAACGCCAGATCAGCGCCGCCGGCAGTACGCCGAGCACTAGCACATAGGCCATCAGCTTGCCGCTCAACAGCGCGGTGGCTTCACCGGGGTTGGTTTCGAACACGTTCTGGATCATCACCGTGTCGATGGTGATCCCGTATTCGTTCATGAAATACGCGGCGCAAGCCGAGAGCAGGGCGACCACGGTCAGCACCGGTTTCAGCGTCCAGCGGAACGACACCAGGGTCAGCAGCAGGGTGATTGCGGACCATAAAAACAGCCCGAAAGAGGCGAAAAATGCCAGTTTGTACGCGCCTTGCAGGGTGATCAGTGTGCCCAGCGCCTTCCAGGTCGCCAGGTTGTACAACGCCACCAGCGCCAGGGAAACAGCAACACCAGTCGCGTAGAAGTGATGGACGGTGAACGCAGTCCGTTGCCCAAAGCCATGTCAAACCTTCCTCTACATGAATAGAAAACACACGCAGTAACGTGTGTAACTGTAGAAGAACATTAGTAAAAAAATCGTAAACATCCTGTCACATGTTTCACATTTTTCTGTCGCGACACCCACCTGACTGATGGTGCTTGTCAGGAAAATCCTACAGGAGTACAAATGTACTCCATGACCAATCTGACTCCCCGCCGCACCGCCATCCTGACCTTTATCCGCGAACGCATCGCCGAACACGGTCAGCCCCCAAGCCTCGCTGAAATCAGCGAGGCTTTTGGTTTTGCCTCCCGTAGCGTGGCGCGCAAGCATGTGCTGGCGCTCACCGAAGCCGGGTTTATCGAGGTCAACCCGCATCAGGCCCGGGGCATTCGCTTGCTCGGGCAACCGGCGCGCCCGGAGTGGCTCGATATCCCGGTGCTTGGTCGTGTGGCCGCCGGTGCGCCGATTGGCGCCGATGCCGAGATTCATAGCCGCTTGATGCTCGACCCGGCGCTGTTCTCTCGCACACCGGATTACATGCTGCGGGTGCAGGGCGACTCAATGATCGAAGACGGCATTCTCGACGGTGATCTGGTCGGCGTGCGACGCCATCCCGAGGCGCTGAATGGCCAGATCGTCGTGGCGCGCCTCGACGGTGAAGTCACCATCAAACGCTTCGAACGTGTCGGCGATGGGGTGCGGTTGTTGCCGCGCAACCCGGCGTACCGGCCGATTGTCGTGGGCGATGATCAGGATCTGGCCATCGAAGGGGTGTTCTGCGGTCTGGTGAGGCAAGGCTGATGGGCGCCGTCATTGCGCTGGATACGCTGTTCAATGGCGGCCAGGTCTGGAAGGGCCGGCCTGCGCCACCGGCCGCCAGTCCGCAACCCACCGGGCATGCGGCACTGGATGCGGCGCTGCCCAGCGGTGGCTGGCCGGAAGCCGCGTTGAGCGAAATCCTGTTGGCCGGCCCCGGTGTCGGCGAACTGCAACTGGTCTGGCCGACATTGGCGCGGTTATCGGCGGCAGGTGAACGCATCGTGCTGGTTGCACCGCCCTTCGTGCCGTACCCCCAGGCGTGGGAAAACGCCGGGGTCGATCTTCGCCAGTTGTCGGTCATTCAGGCCAGTGAGCGCGATGCCTTGTGGGCGGCGGAGCAATGCCTGCGTTCAGGCAGTTGTGGTGCGGTGCTGTGCTGGCCGCACAAGGCGGATGACCGCGCGTTGCGGCGTTTGCAGGTGGCGGCGGAAACGGGCCAGACCCTGGCATTTGCGTGGCGGCCGTTGAGCGAAGCGATCAACCCTTCGCCCGCTGCCTTACGGATTGCCATCGACGCCAAACCCGCGCAATTACGTATCCTCAAGTGCCGTGGCGGACTGGCGCGCCCGGCACCGATTGCTTTTGCCGTGGGGCACTGAGGCCGTCATGCGCTGGGTGTGTATTGTGTTTGCGCAATTGGCGTTGGACGCGGTGCTGCGTCAGCGTCCCGATCCCGACGAGCCATTGGTGCTGCTCAGCGGTCCGGCCCAGCGCCGGGTGCTGCAAGCGGTCAACCCGGCGGCGCGCCAACTCGGGCTGCGGCCCGGTCAGTCAATGACCGCCGCGCAAGCCTTGAGCAAGGGCTTTGCCACGGCGGATTATGATGTTGCCGACGTCGAGCACTGGCAGCAGTTTCTGGCCGCATGGGCCTACCGTTTCAGTGCGCAAGTCAGCGTGCATTACCCGCGTACTGTGGTGTTCGAGATCGAGTCGAGCCTGGGCCTGTTCGGGTCCTGGGCGCAGTTCGAGGCGCGATTGCGCAAGGAACTGACGGATCTGGGTTTTCGTCACCGTATCGTCGCCGCGCCAAACCCGGTGGCGGCGCGGGTGTTGGCCAATGCTTATGACGGCCTGGTGGTACCGGACGACGAAGCCTTGCAGCATCACCTTGGGCAATTGCCCGTCGATCGCGTTGGCTTGGAGCCGGCTGTAGCCACGGCGTTGTCGCGTATGGGCCTGCGCAACCTCAGTCAGGTGCAAAGCTTGCCGCGTCAGGCGCTGGCCCGGCGTTTCGAGGCGCAAATGCTCAAGCACCTCGACACCTTGTCCGGCGCACGTCCACTCGCGCTGGCGTTCTACCTGCCACCGGACCGTTTCGATGTACGTATTGAACTCAATTTCGACGTGCAATCCCATCAGGCGCTGCTGTTCCCGTTACGACGTCTGACCGCTGACCTGTCGGCATTCCTTTGTGGACGCGACAGCGGCGTGCAGCGGTTCGATTTGCATCTTGAACACGCCGGGTTGCCGGACACAGTGATCAAAGTCGGCTTGCTCGGCGCCGAGCGCGATCCGGCGATGCTCTTCGAACTGGCCCGTGGGCGACTGGAACAAGTGCAGGTCGAAGCGCCGGTACGCGGTTTTCGTTTGCGCGCCGAAGATCTGCCGAGTTTTGTGCCGCAATGTCAGGAACTGTTCGACGACCGCCCACAGCAGACCTTGCCCTGGGAGCAATTGCGCGAACGTCTGCGCGCACGACTGGGCGATGATGCGGTGCAAGGGCTGCGCTTTCAGGCCGATCACCGGCCCGAATGCGCCTGGCAGAACGGCGTCGACAAACAACGCTGTGCAGGTTTGCCCAGTGTCTATCGTCCGGGCTGGTTGCTGGGCGAACCGCAGAGCGTGCCGCAAGGTTCGGCGCGGATTCTCATGGGCCCGGAGCGTATCGAGTCAGGCTGGTGGGACGGTGACGATGTGCGCCGCGACTATTACCTGATCCAGAACCGCGCCGGTCAGCAAGGCTGGGCTTATCGAACCGTGGGCGAGGGTGGGCCGTTGTGGCTGCAAGGCTGGTTTGCATGAGCGATGGTTATGCCGAATTGCACTGCCTGTCGAACTTCAGTTTCCAGCGTGGTGCGTCCAGTGCGCTGGAACTGTTCCAGCGGGCGAAACAACACGGCTATCAGGCACTGGCGATCACCGACGAATGCACGCTGGCCGCAATTGTGCGTGCCTGGCAAGCGGCGAAATCCGTTGAACTGCCGCTGATCATCGGCAGTGAAGTGCGCATCGACAACGGCCCGAAACTGGTCCTGCTGGTGGAGAACCTCGAGGGTTATCAGGCGTTGTGCGGTTTGATCACCCGTGCCCGGCGGCGCACGCAGAAAGGCCAGTACCAGGTGCTGCGCGAGGATTTCAGCCAAGCGCTGCCCGGGTTGCTGGTGTTGTGGGTGCCGGACTCGGTGGATGACAGGGAAGAGGGTCGCTGGTTGAAGCAAACCTTCGGCGAGCGGCTGTGGCTGGCGGTGCAGTTGCACCGCGGGCAGGACGATCAGCGGCGGCTGGCGGCGTTGTCGAGTCTGGCCGCTGAGCTGGGAATCACGCCGGTGGCCAGCGGCGATGTACACATGCACGCCCGTGGCCGGCGCGCCTTGCAGGACACCATGACCGCGATCCGTCATCACGTTCCGGTGGCTGAGGCCGGTTTACGCCTGCACCCCAATGGCGAGCGGCATTTGCGCAGCGTCGAGGTGCTGCGCGAGGTCTACCCGCCGGCCTTGCTGCAGGCCTCGGTGAGCCTGGCCCGACGCTGCACTTTCGACCTGGGCCAGTTGCGTTATCAATACCCCAAGGAACTGGTGCCTGAGGGGTATAGCGCCAGTACCTGGTTGCGTCACCTGACCGAAGAGGGCATCGCCTGGCGCTGGCCGAAAGGGCCACAGCCCAAAGTGCTCAAGCAGATCGACGATGAGCTGGAACTGATCGCCGAACTCGGCTACGAAAGCTACTTCCTCACTGTGCACGACGTGGTGCGCTTCGCCCGCGAGCAAAAAATTCTTTGTCAGGGCCGTGGTTCGGCGGCCAATTCGGCGGTGTGCTTTGCCCTGGGCATTACGGAAATCGACCCGGATCGCACCACGCTGCTGTTCGAACGCTTCATGTCCAGGGAGCGCAACGAGCCGCCGGACATCGACGTCGACTTCGAGCACGAACGCCGTGAAGAAGTCCTGCAATACGTGTTCCGCCGCTACGGCCGACATCGTGCGGCACTGACGGCGGTGGTCAGCACCTATCACGCCGCCGGCGCGGTGCGCGATGTGGCCAAGGCCTTGGGCCTGCCGCCGGATCAGATAAACGCACTGGCCGATTGCTGCGGCCACTGGAGCGATGAAACGCCGCCGCTGGCGCGTTTGCTCGAAGGCGGGTTCGACCCTGACAGCCCGGTGTTGCGCCGGGTGCTGAGCCTGACCGGGCAACTGATCGGTTTCCCCCGGCATCTGTCGCAGCACCCCGGCGGTTTCGTGATTTCCGAACAGCCCCTGGACAGTCTGGTGCCGGTGGAGAACGCGGCGATGGCCGACCGTACGATCATTCAGTGGGACAAGGACGATCTCGACGCGGTCGGGCTGCTCAAGGTCGATATCCTCGCCCTCGGTATGCTCAGTGCGATCCGCCGCTGTTTCGATTTGCTGCGCCGTCATCGCCATCTGGATCTGAGCCTGGCGACGATTCCGCCCGAGGACAAACCCACCTACGACATGATCAGCCGCGCCGACACCATCGGCGTATTCCAGATCGAGTCCCGGGCGCAGATGTCGATGCTGCCACGCCTGAAACCGGCGAAGTTCTACGATCTGGTGATTGAAGTGGCTATCGTCCGGCCGGGGCCGATCCAGGGTGGAATGGTGCATCCGTACCTGCGCCGCCGAAACAAGGAAGAGGAGGAGACCTACCCGTCGCCGGAACTGGAAGTGGTGCTCAAACGCACTCTTGGCGTACCGCTGTTTCAGGAGCAGGTGATGCAGATCGCCATTGTCGCCGCCGATTACAGCCCCGGTGAAGCCGATCAGTTGCGCCGCTCCATGGCCGCGTGGAAGCGTCATGGTGGGCTGGAGCCACACAAGGAAAGACTCGCCGCCGGCATGAAGAAAAACGGTTACACGCCGGAATTCGCCGCGCAGATTTTCGAGCAGATCAAAGGTTTCGGCAGTTACGGCTTTCCTGAGTCCCACGCTGCCAGTTTCGCCTTGTTGACGTATGCCAGTTGCTGGCTCAAGTGCCACGAACCGGCGGCGTTCGCTTGTGCGCTGATCAACAGTTGGCCGATGGGCTTCTACAGCCCGGACCAGATTCTCCAGGACGCCCGTCGGCATCAGTTGCAGATCCGTGCGGTGGATGTGCGTGCCAGTGACTGGGATTGCAGCCTGGAGCCCATCACTGGCGCACAACCGGCGATTCGCATGGGCCTGCGCATGATCAAGGGGTTTCGCGAGGACGATGCCCGGCGCATCGAAGCCGCAAGAGTGCGTGGGGCGTTCGCCGATGTTGCCGATCTGGGGGAACGGGCCGGGCTCGACAGTCGAGCGCAAGCCTTGCTGGCCGATTCCGGGGCGTTGCGCGGCTTGGCCGGTCATCGGCATCGGGCGCGCTGGGAAGTGGCCGGGGTGCAGAAGCAACTCGGGCTGTTCGCCGGGCTACCGAGTCAGGAAGAGCCCGGCGTGGTGCTGCCCAAACCCAGCGTCGGCGAGGATCTGCACGCCGATTACACGACCGTTGGCACCACATTGGGGCCGCATCCGCTGGCGTTGTTACGAGGCGAGCTGAAGGCGCGGCGTTGCCGCAGTTCGCAGGAGTTGCTCGAAATCGAACACGGGCGCCCGGTCAGCGTTGCCGGGTTGGTGACCGGACGCCAACGACCAGGCACCGCCAGCGGCGTGACGTTTGTGACCCTGGAAGACGAGTTCGGCAACGTCAACGTGGTGGTTTGGCGCGATCTGGCCGAGCGTCAACGCCAGGTACTGGTCGGCTCGCAATTGCTCAAGGTTGATGGCCGCTGGGAGCGCGAGGGCGAAGTGCGCCACCTGATCGCCGGCCGCCTGAGCGACCTGAGCCCGTTGCTCAACGGCATCCGCGTGCAGAGCCGCGACTTCCACTAAACCCCTGATCAACACAAACCCTTTGGGAGCGAGCTTGCACGCGAAAGCAATCTGCCAGCCAGAGAGTATTCATCGGGTACTCCATATACGCGAGCAAGCACGCTCCCACAGTTGTTTTGGTATGCGGGGATTGGCCAATCCATTGGCGTCAAAAAAATCTGTCATCAATGATGGCACTTTGTCATAATGCGGCCCCTTTTCCGCGCCCCATCACGTTACCGTGCCGGGACATACCGTTTTTCAAGAAGGAATATTCAGTGAGAATGATCTCCCGGATGCTGGTCTCAGGCGTTGCAATCGCCGTGCTTGGCACCATCGCCGGCACGCTGGCCGGTTGCGCCACCGAAAGCTCCCGCGCGCTGCCGGTGGCCAAGGTAGAAAGCGCCACTCAAGTCTGGACTGGCGTTCGCGTGCCGATGGCGGTGGGCAAGTTTGATAATCGCTCCAGCTACATGCGCGGGATCTTCTCCGACGGTGTCGACCGTCTCGGCGGTCAGGCCAAGACCATCCTGATCACGCATTTGCAGCAGACCAACCGTTTCTCCGTGCTCGATCGCGACAACATGGGCGAAATCCAGCAGGAAGCCGCGATCAAGGGCCAGGCTCAGCGTCTCAAAGGCGCCGATTATGTGGTCACCGGTGACGTCACCGAATTCGGTCGCAAAGAGATTGGCGACCACCAGTTGTTCGGCATTCTTGGTCGTGGCAAGACCCAGATCGCTTACGCCAAGGTCAACCTCAATATCGTCAACATCAGCACCTCCGAAGTGGTCTATTCGACCCAGGGCGCCGGCGAGTACGCCTTGTCCAACCGCGAAATCATCGGTTTCGGCGGCACCGCTGCTTATGACTCCACCCTCAACGGCAAAGTCCTGGATCTGGCCATGCGCGAGGCGATCAATCGTCTGGTTGATGGCATGAACGCCGGTGCCTGGAAACCGGGCAACTGATTGACGCCCACTGCAAGGAGCAACATCCAATGAATTTGACTTTGTCGCGGTCGCTGATGGCCCTGACGCTGGCCGCCAGCGCTCTGCTGGCCGGTTGCAGCAGCCCGCAAACCCTGTACCAGTGGGAAGGCTACGAACCCCAGGTCTACGAGTACTTCAAGAGCGAAACACCGAAAGAAGCCCAGGCAGAAGCACTGGAAGCCGATTTGCAGAAGATCCGTTCCACGGGTAAGGCCGTGCCACCGGGATACCACGCGCACCTCGGTCTGCTGTACCTGAGCATGGGCAAAGACGATCAGATGGTGCAGCAGTTCCGTACCGAAAAGACCCTGTTCCCAGAGTCCGGCACGTACATGGATTTCCTGCTTAAAAACGCCAAGACCGGAGATGCGAAATGATCCCGCGTGCGGTGAAGCTGCTGGTGGGCGTGCTGGCGCTGAGCATGCTTGGTGGCTGTGTAAAACCCAAGACCGTGGATTATTCGGCGTACAAACAAGCGCGCCCGAAGAGCATTCTGGTGCTGCCGCCGCTGAACACCTCGCCGGACGTCAAGGCGTCGTACAGCCTGTTGTCGCAAGTGACGTTCCCGCTGGCGGAAGCCGGTTACTACGTACTGCCGATCGCGCTGGTTGATGAGACGTTCCGTCAGAACGGCCTGACCACGCCAGACGATATCCATCAGGCACCGCCCAACAAGCTCAAGGAAATCTTTGGTGCGGATGCGGCGCTGTACATCACCGTGACCGAGTACGGTACGCGTTACATGGTGATCAGCAGCGAAACCGCAGTCACTGCGACGGCGAAACTGGTCGACTTGAAATCCGGCATCACACTGTGGACCGGCTCCGCTCGGGCGTCGAGCGAAGAGGGCAACAATAACGGCGGCGGTGGCCTGATCGGCATGCTGATCACGGCGGCAGTGAAGCAGATCATCAACAGCTCGACCGATGCTGGTTACCCGATTGCCGGTGTGGCGAGCAATCGTCTGTTGTCAGCCGGGCACCCGGCAGGCCTGCTGTACGGACCACGCTCGCCGAAATACGGCACGGATTAACCGCGAACGTCAAAAGATCGCAGCTTGCGGCAACGCCTTGGGATGACTTTTCCAAGCCACTGCCGCAGGCTGCGATTTTTTTTGCCCGGACATTTCTCGAGCCACCCCGGTCACGACTTGCCATCAAGAGCCTGCATCTTGGGGCCGAAGGCGATATTCTGCGCCACGGTTCATGCGCCACGGCAGCGTTGCCAGCAATGAAGGAGCTTTGGAGTGACCGAAAAGAAACTGGAAACCACGGTCGACCGCGTCTACCAAGGGGTTTACGAGGCGATCTGCAAGCGCTCACTGCGTCCGGGAATGAAACTGGGCGAGGCCTCGCTCGCGCAATTATTTAATGTCAGCCGCACCTCAGTGCGGGCCGCGCTCAAGCAGTTGGAAGCCGAGGGCCTGGTGACCACCGAACCCAACAAAGGGGCATCGGTGTCGTTGCCCAGCAACGAAGAAATTCGCTCGCTGTTCGAAACCCGCCGTCTGATCGAGATTGGTATTGTCACCGAGCTGTGTCGACGCAAGGACGCTGCGGCGATGCAGGTGCTGCGCGATCACCTGTTGCTGGAAGATCAAGCCCATGAAGCCGGCGACCACGAGCGGTTGATTCATCTGCTTGGTGAGTTCCACCTCAAACTTGCACGCAGCCTGAATAACCCGGTACTGCTCGACTGGTTTCAGAAGCTGATTTCCCGTGCCTCCCTGTACATCGCCGCATTGGACGACGACAGCCACGAAGCCTGCCGCGACAACGAACACCTGCGCCTGATTGAGTACATCGAGGCCGGCGATCAGAGCGCCGCGATCGAGTTGACGTGCGTGCACCTGAACGGTATCGAGAAAGCGATTCTCGACGTTGCCGCCAAGATGAAAACGGGCTATCACCCGCTGAAACATCTGATCGGGGTTTGAACCTGAGCAGGCTATGAAACCGGCTATACCTCTTATGAAACCAATACGACCTGCGATGCTCGAAACACAAGGACGCCGCGTCGTTTGGGCGTAGTGATTGATCGGGCAACCACCACAGGACACCGAGTCAGGCGATGCAGTTTTTATCCGATAGCCACGGTTGTGAAGGTTGGAAAGGCGAAATGGCCGGACGCATTTGCGCGTTCGACTGGCGTCAAACCGAACTGGGGCCGCTGGAGACATGGCCCGCCAGCCTGTGCAGCACCGTGCAAATGATGCTGGCGTCGCCGTTGCCGTTGGTCATGCTCTGGGGCCGTGCTGGCTACATGATCTACAACGACGCCTATTCGACGTTTGCCGGTGGCCGCCATCCATTTTTGTTGGGCTCACCGGTGGAGCTGGGCTGGCCGGAAGTCGCCGAGTTCAACCGCCATGTCGTCGATACCTGTCTGGCCGGTGGCACCTTGTCGTTTCGCAATAAGGACATGGTGCTGCTGCGTGATGGCATTCCCGAAGAAGTCTGCCTGGATTTGTATTACAGCCCTGTCGCCAACGATGAAGGGGTGCCGTCCGGGGTCATGGCGATAGTGGTTGATACCACGGAGTTCATGCGTTCCGAGCGTTTGCGCCAGGCCGCTGAAGACGCTTACCGCGCTGATAATGAGCGGGTGCGTCTGGCGCTCAATGCCGGTGCCTTGCTCGGCTCGTTTGTCTGGGATGTGCGCAATGATGTGTTATCGGCGGATGAGCGTTTCGCTCGGACGTTCTCGTACCCGGCGGATCAGGATCTGACCGATGTGCCTCAGGCGCTCACCAATGCCAGGATTCACCCTGATGACCTGGCCTGGGTGCAGGAGCGGGTCAATCAGGTATTGCAGACCGGTGAGCCGTACAACGCCGAATACCGGGTTTTGCGTCCGGACGGCAGTTATATGTGGGTACTGGCCAGTGGAGCCTGCGAATTCAACGAGCAGGGTGAGCCGTTTCGCTTCCCTGGCGTGTTGATCGATATTCATGAACGCAAGATTGCCGAGGAATCCCTGCTCAAATTCACCCGCAACCTCGAGCAGCGTGTCGCCGATGAAGTCGGTGCGCGACTGGCCGCCGAGGAGCAGTTGCGCCAGTCACAGAAACTGGAATCCATCGGCGGGCTGACCGGCGGCGTCGCTCACGACTTCAATAACCTGTTGCAGGTGATCGCCGGCAATCTGCATTTGCTGGCTCGCCATGAGCCCAATAACGCCAACGTGCAGCGTCGGGTCAGCGCTTCGTTGGCGGCGGTCGAGCGCGGGGCCAAATTGTCTTCGCAATTGCTCGCGTTTGCCCGGCGTCAGCCGTTGTCACCGGCGGTGTGCAACCTGCAGCAGATTTTCGAAGGTGTCGGTGAATTACTCCAGCGGGCGCTGGGCGAAACCATTCAGATTGATGTGCAACTGCCGCAAGCACCGTGGCACATCAATGTCGACCGCAATCAATTGGAAAACGCCATTCTCAATCTGGCCATCAACGCACGGGATGCGATGAAGGGTGAGGGCACCATTGTGCTCAGTGCGTCCAACGTTGCTCTCGATGGCGAGTTCTGTGTCGGTAAGGGCATCACCCCCGGTGACTTTGTCCGGGTCGCGGTCAGCGACATGGGGCCCGGCATCCCGCCACAGATGCTGGAGCAAGTGTTCGAGCCGTTTTTTACCACCAAGGCTGACGGTCAGGGCACGGGGCTGGGCCTGAGCATGGTTTTCGGTTTCGTCAAACAGAGTGGCGGGCATGTCGAGATCGACAGTACGCCAGGTGAGGGGACATGCGTGCAGTTGTACTTTGCGCGCAGCCTGCGACCGATCCGCGAAGAAGCGCCGAACATCGAAAGTCAGCTGAGGGGTGGTCACGAGACGATTCTGGTGGTCGAGGATAACGAGGCTGTGCGCGCTTCGGCGGTCGAGTTGCTGCGCGAGGAAGGTTATCGCGTGCTGACCGCCGGCAATGGCGACGTGGCGATGCAGATGTTGCTCGAAGGCTGCGACGTGGACTTGATTTTCACTGACGTGGTCATGCCGGGGCTGATCAAAAGCTCCGATCTGTTTGCCTGGTCCAAGGTGCAGACGCCACCGGTCGCGGTGTTGTTCGCCTCGGGGCATACCCGCGACATCATTTCGCGCAATCACCAATTGAGCCCCGACACGCATTTGCTCAGCAAGCCTTACAGCCCGGACGCATTGTTGCAGATGATTCGTGACGTGCTCAGTGGCTGAGCTTGAACATTCCATTACCAAGGCAGGCAGATGACTTCCAAGCGTACCTCCAAGGCAACCACCGGCATGGTTCGGGTGCGCGGTGCCCGTGAACACAATCTGAAGAACGTTGACGTCGACATTCCCCGCGATGCCTTGGTGGTGTTCACCGGAGTATCGGGGTCGGGCAAGTCATCGCTGGCGTTCTCGACGTTGTATGCCGAAGCCCAGCGGCGTTATTTCGAATCAGTGGCGCCGTATGCGCGGCGCCTGATCGATCAGGTCGGCGTGCCGGATGTCGACTCCATCGAAGGCCTGCCACCTGCCGTGGCGCTGCAACAACAACGCGGTACACCGAGCACGCGTTCATCGGTGGGCAGCGTCACCACGTTGTCGAGCCTGATCCGTATGCTGTATTCGCGTGCCGGCAGTTATCCGCCGGGGCAGGCGATGCTGTATGCCGAGGATTTTTCGCCCAATACGCCACAGGGCGCGTGCCCCGAGTGTCATGGGCTCGGCCGGGTGTATGAAGTCACCGAAGCCTTGATGGTGCCTGATCCTGGCCTGACCATTCGCCAGCGCGCGGTGGCTTCCTGGCCCTTGGCGTGGCAAGGCCAGAACCTGCGCGACATCCTCGTGACCCTGGGCATCGACGTCGATATCCCGTGGCGCAAACTGCCGAAAAAGCAGCGCGACTGGATTCTGTTTACCGAACAGACCCCAACCGTTCCGGTGTACGCCGGCCTGACCCCGGAAGAAACCCGGTTCGCCCTCAAGCACAAGAAAGAGCCGAGTTACCAAGGCACGTTCACCGGCGCCCGGCGCTACATTCTGCACACCTTTACCCACTCGCAAAGTGCGCTGATGAAGAAGCGTGTTTCGCAGTTTATGCTCGGCAGTCCTTGTCCTCTGTGTGAGGGCAAACGCCTCAAGCGCGAGGCGTTGTCGGTGACGTTCGCCGGGTATGACATCGGCGAGTTGTCGCAGATGCCGTTGTTGAAGGTGGCCGAGGTGCTGAAACCGGTGGCGGAAGCCAGCTATCTGGATCGCGCTGAAGAGCGCGGCGAAACCCTGAGCCATGCGCAGACTCGCGAGGCCCGTCAGCAGCGTGTAGCCCACGGCGCCAGCGGACACACTAGCGCGCCGGATGTGCGGCACACCCCGAACCTGTCCCTGGAAAAACGCCTGGCAGCGCAGCGTATTGCCGAGGACTTGCTCGAGCGGGTCAGTACCCTGACCGATTTGGGCCTCGGTTATCTGGCGCTGGATCGCAGCACGCCGACCTTGTCGTCCGGGGAGTTGCAGCGCCTGAGACTGGCCACGCAACTGGGCTCGCAATTGTTCGGCGTGATTTACGTGCTCGACGAACCGTCCGCCGGTTTGCACCCGGCGGACGGCGAGGCCTTGTTCGAAGCCTTGCAGCGCTTGAAAGCCGAGGGCAACACGCTGTTTGTGGTCGAGCATGATCTGGAAACCATGCGCCGAGCCGACTGGTTGATTGACGTCGGGCCGGCGGCGGGAGAGCAGGGTGGTCAAGTGTTGTACAGCGGCCCGCCGGCGGGGTTGGCCGCCATTGAGCAGTCGCAGACGCGCGCCTATCTGTTTGCCCAAGCGCAAGGGCAGACGCGGACGGCGCGCAAGCCGACAGCGTGGCTGAAACTCGACGGTATCACCCGCAACAACCTGACCAATCTCAGCGCCGAGTTTCCCTTGGGTTGCTTCACTTCGGTGACGGGCGTGTCCGGTTCCGGAAAATCGAGTCTGGTCAGTCAGGCGTTGCTGGAACTGGTCGGCGCGCAACTGGGGCGGCCGACGGTTGATCACGAGTCGGAAGCACTCACCCTCGAAGACGACGCACCGCAGGTCAGCGGCGGACACGTCAGCGCCGGACTGGATTCGATCAAGCGACTGGTGCAAGTCGATCAGAAACCCATCGGTCGCACGCCACGCTCCAATCTGGCGACCTACACCGGGTTATTCGACAACGTGCGCAAGCTGTTCGCCGCGACACCCCAGGCGCGGGCGGCGGGTTATGACGCCGGGCAGTTTTCCTTCAACGTCGCCAAGGGTCGTTGCGCGACGTGCGAGGGGGAAGGCTTTGTCAGTGTCGAATTGCTGTTCATGCCCAGCGTGTATGCACCGTGCCCGACCTGTCATGGCGCACGGTACAACCCGCAGACGCTGGCGATAATGTGGCAAGGCTTGAGCATCGCTCAGGTGTTGCAACTGACTGTCGATGAGGCGGTGAGCGTGTTTGCCGAGCAACCGGGCATTCGGCGTTCACTGGAGGTGCTGCGCGACATCGGTCTGGGTTATTTGCGCCTGGGGCAGCCAGCCACGGAACTGTCCGGCGGTGAGGCGCAGCGGATCAAACTGGCCACCGAGTTGCAGCGTAACCAGCGTGGCGCCACCTTGTATGTGCTGGATGAACCGACCACCGGATTGCACCCGCGCGATGTCGATCGGTTGCTGGAGCAGTTGAATGCGCTGGTGACGGCGGGGCACACGGTGATCGTGGTCGAACATGAAATGCGCGTGGTCGCGCAGAGCGACTGGGTGATCGACATCGGCCCGGGGGCGGGGGATCTGGGCGGCAAGATTGTTGCGGCGGGTACGCCGCAAAAAGTCGCGGCGAGCAAAAAGAGCCGGACTGCACCATTCCTTGCCCGCGCCATGAGTCGTTAAATGTGTCGTCTCCAATGGCCTCATCGCTTCAGGCCGGCGGCCACAGTTTTTTGAGCGACAGGCGATTGAGGGCGCGCAACGAGCAAAGGCTTTATCGCAATAGCGACAGGGCGACGAACGGGCGCCGCTGGTCTGACAGGTGGTCGACAGAAGCGTTCAACCAAGGCCATTCTGATAACGGGTCAGCGCAATCGGTCGCGCTGGCCTCCCGATCAACTGATGGAGGTGTTCCATGCCGGTTCCCCATGACCTGTTTCAGGACTTGAGTTGCACGAAGGAAGAGATCCAGCAAAAACGCACCCAGGATCCACGACTGGATTCACTGATCAACAAGTATTCCCAGGCTGATGCCGATGTGGTCAAGGCCGAAACGGCCACCTCGGATGCCCCCAGCGACGATGAACTGAAAAAACTCAAAGAGAAGCGCCTGAAGGTCAAGGACGAGATCGTCAGCCATTTGCAGCCCCCGTCCTGATCCGCCGACCTACGGTTGTAGATTGACTGGAACGACAACCACGCCCGGCACCTCGAATGTTCAGAGTCCGAATTCATCGACTCCTTGCGAGGTGCCCCATGACCGATCCCACAGGTTTGTGGTTATCGAATGATTTTCGATGTTTCACAAACCGCGTGGGAGCAGGCTTGCCAGCGATAGCGTCAGTCAGTCCAGTGCCTTTAATGCGGGCTCATTTGAGCGCATCTGCCAAGGGCAAACGCGCCATATGCGAAGCCTTCAACGACCCGAAATACAACCACGGCCCATACTCGCGCGCCGTCGTTATCGGTGAGTAATTACCGCTGCTGGCATCCTGCAGATTGGCAATCACCTTGCCGTCCAGATCCAGCCCCAGCACAAACCCGCGCTTTTCCACCGGTTTGGGCAACACGGTCAGCGCTCGCACGATCATCTTGCGTACGAGCGGATACCCGGCAGTGCCATCGAGCAAGGGATTGCGCGGTGCGTACAGCGCCACCCAAAACCGGTCGCTGCCGTTGAAGGCGAGGTTGTCCGGCAGCCCCGGCAAATTGTCGATGAACAGGTCATGGGTGCCGGCCCTGGGCCCGGTTAGCCAGTATCGGCTGATGCGGTAAGCGCCGGTTTCGTTGACCAATACATAGGCGTCATCCGGGCCGAGGGTCACGCCGTTGGCGAACTCCAGTTTGTCCAGCAGTACGCTGGTTTTGCCGGTCTGAAAGTCATAGCGCAACAGACGTCCGTCACCGCCATGCTCGATAATCGCCTCGCCGTCATGGCCATAACCCCAACGGCTGGAGGCATCACTGAAGTAGGCGTAATGCCCGGATTGGTCGATGGCCACATCGTCGGTGAAACCGAACGCCAGGCCATTGGCGGCTGTCGCCAGGGCAATCAAGCGCCCTTGTGCATCGAGCGAGAGCAAACCTTTGACGCCGTCGGCAATCACCAGCAAACCGTTGGGATGTCGGGCCAGACCCAAGGGACGTCCGCCGGTATCTGCGAGCACTTGGCGTTCCTGACCGTCGAGACTGCTGCGAATCAGCCGACCGTCATGCAATCCAGTGATCAAAAAGTCACCTTCCAGCAGCAGCGCCTCTGGCCCTTCGATGTCACTCGGGCCAACCTGTGCAACGCCTTTGAGTTTTTGGTTTTCGGCGTAGATTCCGTTGGTCAGCGATGGCGCGGCCTGTGGTTTCCAGGCAACCGGCTCAACCCGGGTGGGCATCAGCAACAAAAACGCGAAAACGAGAATGATCAGCAGCATCAACCCATGTCCCAACTTCATGCGCTTGCCCTCGCCGATGCAATGTATTGCGTGGCCATGTCGCGTAACGCGAGCATCGACGCAGCCGACTCGCGACCAATACGGCGTTTGAGCAGCAACTGATTGGCGATGCGCATGCCCAGCCCCTCGAAGCGATACTCCAGGGTGCGCACAAACCGTGTGCCGCTGCCTTCGGTCGAGCATTCGTAAGTGAGCAACAATGACAACCCGTGATCACCGTGCGCCTGCGCACACCAGCGCCGACCGGGCAGATACTCCGTGACTTCCCAGCTCAAGTGACCTGGCCGCCCACCCGCATGAATATCCTCCTCGAAGTGCGAACCCGCATGCAGGGGGCCCTGTGGGCCGTTGATTTTCAGCGAAGACGGGTGCCACTCTGGCCAGCGGCTGACGCTGGCAGCGTAGGCCAGCACGGCAATCGGTTCACCGGCGATATCGATCGGGTGTTGCAGGCGCGTCATGGGCATTCTCGAATGGCTCAAAGGGGCGGTTTCCGGCTCCCAGTAAAGGGTGCCGAACAAGTAGTCCATCAAGGGCAAGACAATGTTGAAGTTGCATTCCTGCATGCGCTCGCGGCGGTGATGCAATTCGTGCAGGCGACGCATCTGGCGGATCCACGGCAGCCGGGTCAACGGATTGTCCGGCGGCAGATGCTCGCAGGCGTGAAACACCTCGTAGGCAAGATAACCGAACACCATGCAGCCGCCGAACAGCCCGGCAACGTTGACATTGGCCTGCACGAGCAGCCACCACCCCGGCAGGGTGATGAACAGCGTGTGAATGACGATCAGCCAGGCCGGGAACAGAATCACCCGCCAGTCGCGGGCACTGTCGTAGGTCATGTGGCCGGGGGTGAAGAAACTGTGATGATCGCCCGCATGTCGGGCGTAGAACATTTTCGCGAAGGCTTTTTTATGGTGGCCGAGATGGCGATGCACGCTGTACACGCCGAAATTGAAGAACAGCAGGGTCAGCGGCACGGTCAGCCATTGCAGCGGTTGCACCTGCTGCACATTGCTCCAGAACATGCCGATGGCCAGTACGCCGAACAGCAGCACGAAGGCGCCATGCAACCACGGGTTGTAAAGCGGATGGATCGCCGCACGGTAGCGACTGCGAAATGCCTCGGTGGTCTGCCTCACTGCGTCACCTGCGGGGATCGTTGTCATACCCGGCAGATTAGCCGATCCGCTCGTTTATGCAGGCCAGACCTTGGGGCACATGCGCCATGATCGGCTGTAAAGCGGCCGCCTCAGCTCAGTGGGTTCCAGCGTTGCGACCAGTCGTCATCGTTGCGAATCACTTCGCGCAGCAGATTGAAGGCTTGTTGCAGCGTCGCCGAGTCGCGATCGCGCGAGTACACCAGATAGGTCGGGTAACCGAATTCAGGGGCTTTGGTCACCGGCTCCAGGGCGCCGCTCTCCAGGTAGGTGCGCACGACGCGAGTGCGGAAGTAGCCGCTGCCACCGTGTTCGAGGATGTATTGCAGGGCCAGAGGGCCGAGGTTGAAACTCAGCGCGGCTTTGGCTTTTTCCGGCAGAGCGGCATCGTGCTGGCGGCGAAAATCCGGGCCCCAGTCGATGTAGACGTAGGGATCCGGGCGATCAGGCGCGCGCACCAGGATCAGCTTTTCTTCCAGCACCTGCTCGACCTGCAACCCCGGCCAGTATTCGGGCTGATAGACCAGCGCCGCGTCGAGCACACCGAGTTCAAGTTGGCGCAGCAGGTTTTCGCCGTCGCGGATTTCCATGCGCAACGCATGCCCGGGAATTTTCTCGCGCAGTTCGGCAGCCCAACTGAGCATCAACGGATTGCACAGGCTGACTTCTCCGCCGATGTGCAGCACGTTGTGATAACCCTCGGGCAGCGGCAAGTCGCGGCGCGCGGCCTCCCAGGTCTGCACCAGTTGATTGGCGTAGACCACAAAGGCCTCGCCGTTGGGCGTCAGTTTCGCCCCGGCCCGATTGCGCACGAACAGGGTGCTGCCCAACTGGCTCTCGAGTTTCTGCACCCTGGCGGTGATTGCCGTTTGTGTGACGAACAGCTTCTGCGCCGCCGCGGCGAGGCTGCCGTGGCGGACGATTTCCAGAAAGGTGCGGGCGAGGTCGATGTCCATGGGCGGGCCAGTGTTTGAGGTGGGCGCATTGTATGTGCAGCCTCTACACTGCGTCATCGTTCAATCGCCATTAGGGTCGCGGCCACGGTTTGATATCTGTGAGCGCTCGCTTGCCGGCGATGAGGCCGTGGCGGGCGGTGACGATCAGTCCGTCAGCTCAACTTCACGCCCCCGTGCCCAATCCGCGATCAGCCGCGCCGGCGTGCCACACGCCTTGCGCTTGTAAACAAAATGGGCGCATTTCTCGGCGAAACCACTGCGGTTGTAGAGCATGTCTTCCTGCATCTCCTGCAGCTCGCTTTCACGGCATTGCTGGATCAGCACCTGATCAACCCGGGCCTTGCGTTCACGCACAGCGGCATAGGTCGGGTCGCTCAAAACGCTGTTGGCCCGTTGCAGCAGCCACAGCGAAAACTCATCCGGGCAACGCGGGCCGATCTCCTGAGCCATACCCAGTTGCAGGGCCTGGTGGGCACTGACCGGCAGGCAGGCTTGAGTCAGTTGCTCGGCCATCGCCGGGCCAACGGCGCGGGGCAGGCTGTAAGTCCAGTATTCGGAGCCGTACAACCCCATGCTTTTGTAATGCGGATTGAGCACGATATCGGCCCGGGCAAAGACGATATCGGCCGTCAACGCGAGCATCACGCCACCGGCGCCAGCACTGCCCGTTACGCCGCTGACCACCAGTTGCCGCGCCGTCAGTAATTGCTCACAGACATCATCGATTGCCTGAATATTCGCCCAGGCTTCAGCCCCCGGATCCTGCGCGGCCTGAATCACGTTCAAATGCACACCGTTGGAAAAACTCCCGCGTCCGCCCTTGATCAATAACACCTGAGTGTCGCGGGACTTGGCCCAGCGCAGCGCTTGGACCAAGCGTTGGCATTGCTCGGTGCTCATGGCACCGTTGTAGAACTCGAAGGTCAGTTCGCCGACATGCCCGGATTCGCGGTACCGAATCGGTTGATAGGCCGCGTCGCTGAATGGCTGGGTGGCAATCGAGCTGTCGAGCGTCGGCACATCGGCCAATTGCCCGGCCAGCACATGTCGCGCCGGTTGCTTGAAAGTTTCTTCGCCAGGCTGCGGTTTGCGCCGCAGCGAGCCGATCCACAGGCTCTGATCGCCGGTCGCGACCAGCACGGCATCGTCCTGCACGGCGAGGATTTCGCCGGGCAGACCCGTGCGCGAATCCAGGTGCGCGTCGTACACGTAATACTGACCTCCCGCCAGGCTTGCCAGTACGCCGGGCTGGCCGTCCGCCGCGTCGATGCAGCGCTTGATGAAGCGCGCGCAGTCGTGCCAGTTGAAGCTTCGGTCGATCTGTTTCATGTTCGGCTGCAAACGCCCACGCACTTTGGGGTCGGTGTAATCCAGCGGCACTGGCGCATAACCTTCGACGAATTTTTCGATTACCTCGCGAATGCAACGAATCGCCGCATCGCTGACCCGACCGTTGTACAGCTCGGACTTGCGCAAGCCCGACGGCAGATTGAATTCGCAGGTCGCCCAGACCGGGCCGGCGTCCATCTCTTCAACCGCTTGCAACGCGGTCACGCCCCAGCTCGACAGCTCATGGGTGATCGCCCAGTCCAGCGCACTGGCGCCACGATCGCCGACGATGCCCGGATGAATGATCACCACCGGACGTTCGGTGTTACGCCAAAGCGCTGGCGGCACGCGGTCCTTGAGGAACGGACAGATCACCAGATCCGCGCCGCTGCGTTCGATCTGTTCACACACCGAAGCGTCGTCGGTAAACACCACGACGCTGGGCGAATGTCCGGCCTGACGCAGTTCCAGCCAGGCGCGTTGAGTCAAACCGTTGAATGCCGACGACAGCAGAATGATGTTGAGTGGTCGCATGAGAGTTCTTCCTTGAATGGGATCAGCCGCAGGCTCCCGGTGAGCCTTCCCTGGCCTTCGATGGAGCCGGAAGATTAATCAGTCTCGCCCGTGCGCCAGTGATCGAGGTCAACGTTCTGTCAGCCAATCTTTTGCGAGGCGACGAAGCGTCTTCTTTTTACGGGGCCTGGCACTACCGGCCTCCCATTCGTGAGCCTGGCGCGCTGCATTCGATGTCTTGCGTACCGCCGATCCTTAGCATCCGCATGTCATCGAACAAATGGGCGCAAGTCTGGCCCTGCTGTGCGATCCGACTTTGCGTTGGTTGCCGTGCAACCGTCTGCTGCAGAGCCTCAATGCGGCGTCGAGCAGTCGTGGATTTATCAGCGGCAGTTTGAGTGTGCTCGGTATTGTGCTGCTGGCCGGGTTGCTCGGGCCGCGTTACGGCGGGTTGCCGGATGCAGGGGAGTTGGTGACCGATACTGCTGAACGACGTGATTTCACTTTGGACGATGGCAGTGCGTTGACCGGGGCGGTGATTGAGCGTAACGAAATCCTCAGCAGCGGCGGCTCGAGGATCTAAGGTTCGGACGCGATTGCCGGGCCCATCCCTATACCCGTGAGTTGCTGGCGGCATCCTTCGCTACGCCAGATTCGGCCTTTATACGCGGCGACAGACTTTTATCCCTGGTATAGATCCGGTACATTCCGCGCCCTAGCCAATACAAGGAAGTAGACGATGGCAAAACCAGCCGCTCGACTCAGCGATCTCAATGCCTGTCCGGTGACCGGTCACGGTACCAACCCAAGCACCAGCGGTTCGCCCAACGTGAATATCAACGGCATGCCGGTGCTGCGGGTCGGAGACACAACGGCGTGCGGTGATTCGGTCACCGAAGGAATCGGCAACATCCTGATCAATGGCCAACCCATTGCGTTTCTCGGCAGTGGCACCGCCCATGGCGGTATGATCATCACCGGCTCTGGCGACGTGTTCGTGGGCACTCAAGTCGGCGCCGCACCCTTCACTCCTATCGTGACTGTGCCCAAACACAGCGAACGCTTCCAACTGGTTGATGAATCCACCGGCGAGGCGATTCCCGATATGCTCTATTGCATCGAAACCGGAGACGGCCAACGCCTTGTCGGCCACACTGACAACCACGGCAACGCCGTTCGCGTGTTCACTGCCGATCCGACCTCCATTGTCGTGCAATGGGGTAAGGAAGCCGCCGCCCACCTGGATGCTCTGGGTATCGCTTACTAAGGAAGGTTTTACGTGGCAACTCCAAAAAAAAATCAGGGCCAGACGAACGATCAGCACGCGACGACGCAAGTGAAGGGGACTCTGGCGCAGGACTATGTGACGGTAGTGGGAGCGTCCTACCTGGGTTTTATCGCGAATATTCGTGGCCAGCGGGGCAACATGATGAACTTCATCAACCAGGGCATACGTCAGCTCAAAAGCTATCCACCGTCTACGCCGAGTTACTCTATTCAACGGGCATTTCTGATCTTCAAGGATGAGTACGACCCAAATCTGTTGGCTGAAGTCAAAAAGATCGTGACCGAGGGTTATGGTGCCGAGTATCGCGAGTACGATTCAATTTCGCAGTTGGTTGATTTTGTCGCGAGTCGAAAACGCAGAAGTCGGGAAATCAAGCAAATGGATTTCTTTTCCCACGGCGTTGTAGGCAGCATAGAACTGGGGTACGAGCTGGACAAACGTGACAGCTACCGATTACGTGATGCCCAGGCTCGCATGTTTACGCCTGACGCGTTCGCCTATGGCGCGAAGATCTATTCCTACGCATGCCGAACCGGATTAGGGATCAACGCGAGCGTGAAGGTAGCGGAAAATGAAGACCCGCACTTTGAACTCAGTCTGGCGCAAATAATGGCTGATGCCACTGGAACAACCGTGTGGGCATTTCCTCGGCGCAGTCTGTATGACCAGACCTATGGCACCCACGAAGATCGTGCCGCGGTGGAGCAGGCACCGACCAAGCAGGAAGCGGACAAGGCCGCCAGCCGTGCCTACCGCAAGAATCTCAGTGATTACCAGCGTCGGTTGACAGCCCACCGCACCACCAGCAAAGATCCCGCCGCTCAGTTGCCGAATGAGCGGGCGCCTGTGCCGCCTGTCAAAACATTGAGCGAGAAAGATGCCGCGCTGTTGAAACAAGCTCAAGGACGGGAACATTACAACGACACACTCGGATATCCCCTGGACGCTGAAGGGGCTGTCCATGGCGTACGATCTGGCAATACACCGGATGGCGTTCCCAAAAAGCTGTGCGAATACAAACCAGCCAAATGACCTCAACTATAAAAAAAACAATGGTTTTTCGTGCGATCGGGCTATTGGCCGTCGCGGTTTTGATGGGTCTATATCTCGTTGGCAAGGAAGACGAAATGTCCTCGAAAGTAATGATGTATTACGGCATCTGGAGTCCAGACGATAATCGTTTCGACGCCACTCGCTGGTTTACAAGCGGAATGTACAGCCGCCGTCTCATGGGAACCCCGGCCCAAGCAAGCGCCGAAAGCATGCTGCGCAATAAACCTCTGCCGGTTACGGCGAACATGAACGATGACCTCGTCGCCATCGCAGGGGTGGCGCTTGAGTATGACTTTCCCCAGGTCAATACCGACTCGCTTATCAACGACCCACCGGATCTGACTGGGCGTGTCAGGTACTGGATCAGCAAGTTCGACAAGCCGGACAAGCCAGTCGATCTCTATAACCTGTTCCTGAATCTGGGAAATCAACGGTTTGTCATCACCTTCAGCCGAGATGCGCAAACGGGAGAGCTGATCGATAAAAACAGTGCAAAACTGATTTATCCGAACCAAGAATCCGATGCGCATTACGTGCGGATATTCAAGGAACTGGACGAGACTCAGAGCCTGCGCCGTTAAGGGCTGGTAGTTGAATGTGAACACTGCGTTCATTCGTTACAGTGCTTTCGCAGCACCGGATCAGCCGCAGGATTATTACAATATCTACTTGAAGTATCAGGGGGAGCGGTATGTCATCACCTTCGCGCGTGATGCGCAAACCGGTGAAATCCTCCCCGGAGGCGGCGTCCAGTTGATGTACCCCGACAGTGGGCCCCAGGTCGCTGATCGGCAGGTCTTCAAGGCACTGGACGCCGCCGGCATCCATTGACCCTGAAACGACAAATCCCGCCACCAAGGCGGGATTTGTTTTTTCCGAATCGTAGTCTTACGACGGGAACAGTTCGGACAGTTTCATCGCCAGCATCATGTCGCCTTCAGCGCGCAGTTTGCCGCCCATGAATGCTTGCATGCCGTCGGTCGAACCGTCGACGATGCCTTCCAGGGTTTCGCCGTCCATCACCAGAGTGACCTGGGCGTCCGGGTTTTCGCCTTCTTGCAGCTCGCAGGTGCTGTCCTTGACGATCAGCGAGAAGTTCTTGGTCTCGTCGATGCGGAAACCGAAGACCAGATCCAGACCGGCAGCAGCGGCTGGGTTGAACTTGGCTTTCATTGCTTGTACGGCATCAGCTACGGAGGTCATGGTTCGATCCTTTCTTGGGTAATAAGAGCAGGTTGATTACAGCAAGGTTCACAGTAATCCGGACTCAGCGGAAGGTGATGAGTTCCGGGGCCTTCAACAGTTGCAGGTGTGCATGACTGTTGAAGGAAGCCAAAGCCACCTCGCGACCGCGGAATTTCAGCAGGTTGAGCGAGGTGTTGACGATTTGCCAGTTCAATTCAAAGGCCTGTTTCGCAGGCATTTGCGTAATGAGGTGGAGCAGTGCGGTGATGGTGCCGCCGGAGGTGAACACGGCGATTTTCTGATTTTTTTCAGCTTGTTCGAGGATTCGGTGCAATCCGGCCTGAACCCGTTCGACAAAGCCCAGCCAGCTCTCCAGCCCCGGCGGGTCGTAAGTGCCGGCCAGCCACCGCTCAATGATCAAGGCGAAAATGCGCTGGAACTCGCCGCGGTTTTGCGCGGCATTGCGCAGGATGTCGAGCGCTTCCGGTTCGTCCGGCAACATGGCCGGGAGCAGGGCGCGGATCACGGCGTCGGCGTCGAATTCGTTGAAGGCACAATCGGTTTCCAGCATCGGTACCGACAGGCCTTGCGCGGTGAATTGTTCCAGCGCGCTGGTGGCCGTGTGCTGTTGGCGACGCAGGTCACCCGCGAGGCAGCGGTCAAAGCGGATACCCAGTTCAGCGAGGTGCTGGCCGAGGACTTCTGCCTGGCGCACGCCGGTCGGTGACAGGACGTCATAGTCGTCTGCACCAAAGGAGGCCTGGCCATGTCGAATCAAATAGATGCTGCCCACGTCCGCGTCATCCCGGTACGTTGAAGGTTTGGCGAGGTTATGAGGATGATGGGGTGCTGTCAATGAAAAAACATACGCTTGTTTGAAATGCCCGTTACAGGCGTGTTGCCAGAGGTTTCACGGCTGGTCGAGGAGCCGGCGCATGGGTATGCTGGCGCCATCCCGCGTGTGTTTCACGTCCGCGCATTGTTTTAAGGAGTCTCTGTGGAGTTTTTCACCGAATACGCCAGTTTCCTGGCCAAGACCGTCACGCTGGTGATCGCCATTCTGGTAGTGCTCGCCAGTTTTGCCGCGTTGCGCAGCAAGGGGCGGCGCAAGTCGGCAGGTCAGTTGCAGGTCAGCAAGCTCAATGATTTCTATAAAGGCCTGCGTGAGCGCCTTGAGCAAACGCTGCTCGACAAGGATCAACTCAAGGCTTTGCGCAAGGGTGAGGCCAAGTCCGAGAAAAGCGAGAAGAAGCAGAAGAAAAAGCCCGAAGCCAAACCACGGGTGTTCGTGCTGGATTTCGACGGCGATATCAAGGCTTCGGCCACCGAAAGCCTGCGTCATGAAATCACCGCGCTGCTGACACTCGCCACACCCAAGGACGAAGTCGTCCTGCGTTTGGAAAGCGGTGGCGGCATGGTCCACAGCTACGGTCTGGCCTCCTCGCAACTGGCCCGTATTCGTGAAGCCGGCGTGCCGTTGACCGTGTGTATCGACAAGGTCGCGGCCAGCGGCGGCTACATGATGGCGTGCATCGGCGACAAGATCATCAGTGCGCCGTTCGCCATCCTTGGCTCCATTGGCGTGGTCGCGCAGTTGCCCAACGTCAACCGCTTGCTGAAAAAGCACGATATCGACTTTGAAGTGCTGACCGCCGGTGAGTACAAACGCACCCTGACCGTGTTCGGCGAAAACACCGAGAAGGGCCGCGAGAAGTTTCAGGAAGACCTGGACATCACCCATCAGTTGTTCAAGAACTTTGTCGCTCGCTATCGTCCGCAACTGGCGATCGATGAAGTGGCCACAGGTGAAGTCTGGCTTGGTGTTGCAGCGCTGGACAAGCAACTGGTTGATGAACTCAAGACCAGCGACGAATACCTTGCGCAGAAGGCCAGACAGGCCGAGGTCTACCACCTGCACTACGCCGAGCGTAAAAGCCTGCAAGAGCGTATCGGCATGGCGGCCAGCGGTTCGGTGGATCGCGTGCTGTTGAGCTGGTGGAGTCGTCTGACCCAGCAACGTTTCTGGTAAAACAGTCGCGCATAAAAAAACGCCGGTCATTGACCGGCGTTTTTGTGTCCGCGGCAAACCCGCAGGTTTAGCGACGACGGAATAGCGGCAGGGGTTCGTCAGTGGCCGCCTGATAGGTCACCGAAAAATCCTTGAGGCCTTCAAGCGCTTCGTACGGGTCTTTGTCCGGGCGTATGGCAAAGGCGTCGAAACCGCAGCGGTGCATGTAGAACAACTGGTCACGCAACACATCGCCAATTGCCCGCAGTTCGCCTTTGAAACCGTAACGGTCACGCAGCAGGCGTGCGTTGGAGTAGTTGCGCCCGTCGGTGAACGCCGGGAAGTTAAGCGCGATCACCTGGAACTCGGCCACGTCAGGACCTATTTCCTCGGCCTCTTCGTCGGCATCAAGCCATACACCCAGGCCGCCGTCGCGTGCCTTGAGCATGCGGCTGTGTTCGCGCCACAGTTGCAGTGGAACGATCAGATCGTCGCAGTTGCTGATCTCGTCGATGTTGAAGTCCTTCGGCAACAGGTGCCAGGTTTCGTCGACGACTTCGTTGTTCTTAATGATTCGCTGCATAGACGCGTTCCTTGAAGAGGTCGATGCCAATACGCTGATAGGTGTCGATGAAGCGCTCGTCTTCGGTACGTTGTTCAACGTAAACGTCGATCAGCTTCGAGATGACGTCAGGCATGGCTTCCTGAGCGAAGGACGGGCCGAGGATCTTGCCCAGGCTCGCATCCCGGCTTGCGCTGCCGCCGAGGGAAACCTGATAGAACTCCTCACCTTTCTTGTCCACCCCGAGGATGCCGATGTGGCCGACGTGGTGGTGACCGCAGGCGTTCATGCAGCCGGAGATGTTCAGGTCCAGTTCACCGATGTCGAACAGGTAATCGAGGTCGTCGAAACGGCGCTGGATCGATTCGGCAATCGGGATCGACTTGGCGTTGGCCAGCGAGCAGAAATCACCGCCAGGGCAGCAAATGATGTCGGTCAGCAGGCCGATGTTCGGCGTGGCGAAACCACCTTCACGCAGCTCGCCCCACAGGGTGAACAACTGGCTCTGCTCGACGTCGGCCAGAATGATGTTCTGCTCGTGGGAGGTGCGCAGTTGACCGAAGCTGTAGCGCTCGGCCAGATCGGCGACGGCATCGAGTTGCTTGTCGGTGATATCGCCCGGGGCAACGCCGGTCGGTTTCAGCGACAGGGTCACGGCCACATAACCCGGCTTTTTGTGCGCGAGGGTGTTGCGGGTGCGCCAGCGAGCGAACCCGGGGTGTTCTTTGTCCAGCGCGGCCAGTTCGGCAGACTGGTTGTCCAGCGCCTTGTAGTCCGGGTCAACGAAGTGCTTGGCGACGCGATGCAGTTCGGCTTCGGTCAGCGTAGTCTGGCCACCGCGCAGGTGTTCCATTTCGGCATCGACTTTCTGCGCAAATACTTCAGGGGTCAGCGCTTTGACGAGGATCTTGATCCGCGCCTTGTATTTGTTGTCGCGACGGCCGTAACGGTTGTAGACCCGCAGGATGGCGTCGAGGTAGCTCAACAGGTCCTGCCAGGGCAGAAACTCATTGATGAACGCGCCGACGACCGGAGTACGACCGAGGCCGCCACCGACCAGCACGCGAAAGCCCAGTTCGCCAGCTTCGTTGTGCACTGGCTCCAGGCCAATGTCATGCACTTCAATGGCTGCGCGGTCAGCGGTCGAACCGTTGACGGCGATCTTGAATTTGCGTGGCAGGTAAGCGAATTCAGGGTGGAACGTGGTCCACTGACGCACGATCTCGCACCATGGGCGCGGGTCGATCACTTCGTCGGCAGCGACGCCGGCAAACTGGTCGGTGGTGACGTTGCGCAGGCAGTTGCCGCTGGTCTGGATCGCGTGCATCTGCACCGTGGCCAGTTCCGCCAGGATGTCCGGGATATCTTCAACCGCCGGCCAGTTGAACTGCACGTTCTGTCGTGTGCTGATGTGGGCGTAGCCCTTGTCGTAGTCGCGGGCAATCCTGGCCATCATGCGGGTCTGACGCGAAGTCAGTTGGCCGTAAGGCACTGCCACTCGCAACATCGGCGCGAAACGCTGGATGTAGAGGCCATTTTGCAGGCGCAGGGGACGGAATTCTTCCTCGCTCAGCTCACCTGCCAGATAGCGTCGGGTCTGATCACGGAACTGCTTGACGCGGTCCTCGATGATCCGCTGATCGTACTCGTCGTATACGTACATATAAGTCCTGTTCTCAGGCTTGGGCTACTCGGAAAACGCTGGGTTTTCGCTTGCTGGAGTCCGAGGTTGCCTCTGCAATTCTGCGCGCACGGCCGCGCACTCTCTAACGGAGCCGGGGCAATATACCCGTTTGCAGTTATGCGCAAAAGTGATGTTTGAGTATATGTAAAGAACCAAATCGCCTAACGAGAATGGCTGTCAACTAACCCACATTTGTCGTGCGGACAATCATCGTCTTAACTGTGGTCGAGTCTTTCTGCAATCACCGATAAAACCGACAAGAGGCGATGCAATGAGCAACCCAACCAAAGCAAGGAAAAGCGATAGCAGTGTCGATGCCTGGGCGATTGTGTTCCTGATCATTCTGGTCGTAGGAACGGCGGTATTCTGGGTCAGTCATCAGTAAGCGACCCCTCCGGGCCCGTGTCCGACGATTGTCGGACAAAAAACGGAATCAGGCGCCAGCAGCCGGTTTTCGAAGGCTATAATCGCGGCTGTTTTTCCTTGGGCCCGGCTGTTTCATGTTCAGGTTTTTTCACATCAGCTTTCTATTGTTTGGCGCGGTTTTCGCGTCCAGCGCGCGGGCGGAGTCCGTGCTGTTTCTCAATCCCGGCTCGACCGAGGAAACGTTCTGGGTCAGTTATTCGCAATTCATGCAGGCAGCCGCCCGGGATCTTGGCATTGATCTGCGCATTCTCTATTCCCTGCGTCGACCCGAACTGACACTCGCTCAGGCGCGTCTTGCGTTGCAGGGGCCGAATCGTCCCGATTACCTGATGTTCGTCAACGAGCAATACGTGGCGCCACAGATCCTGCGTCTGGCTCAAGACAGTGGCGTGAAGTTGTTCATCGTTAACGCTGCACTGACCCCCGACCAGCAAGCTCTGGTCGGCGAGCGCACGGATCGGGTCGGCAACCTGGTGCCGAACGATGAGGAGGGCGGCTACCTGATGATGAAGGCGTTGATTCGAATGCATCGGCCCGTGAGCGGGGGTGAGGAGATCGAATTGCTGGCGTTCTCCGGTTTGAAAATCACGCCGTCGGCGCAGTTGCGTGAGCACGGCATGCAGCGCGCACTGGCCGAACATCCGCAAGTACGTTTGCGCCAACGTGTCTACAGCGGCTGGACGCAGCAGCGCGCCTATGAACAGGCCAAACAGTTGTTCGCGCGCTATCCGAAGGTGTCACTGGTGTGGTCGGCCAACGATGAAATGGCCTTTGGCGCGATGCGCGCGTTTTCCGAGACCGGCAAAATCCCGGGGCAAGACGCCTTGTTCAGTGCGGTCAATACGTCACCGGCGGCGCTGCAGGCTCTGGTCGATGGGCGCTTGAGCGTGCTGTTGGGCGGACACTTCACTTTGGGCGGCTGGGCGCTGGTGGAACTGCATGACCACGAGCAGGGCGTGGATCTGGATCAGCATGGCGGCCGCGATCGTCAGGTGCCTTTGCTGCAACTGATCGATAAGGCTCATGCCCGGCGAATGCTGGCCATGGGAAGTTCGCCTGACTACGGCGTGAGATTTCGCAAACTCTCGGCCAAAGGGCGGCCAGCCTCGTACCGCTACCCGTTCACTTTCCAGGCCTTGATGCACTGAAGCACGTCAGACGCCGGCGAAATGCACGACCAGTTTGACGATGGCAAACAGCGTCAGCGCAAACACTGCGGTGAACACAATCCCCAATATCACGAAATGACTGGGTTTGCCGTGGGTGAAGTCCCGTGCCCGGTTCTTGCCGCTCTGCACGCCGAACGCCGCTGCCATCACGCTGTGCAGCATCTGCCAGAAACTCGGCGGTTTGTTGTCGACTGGATCGTCCATAAATCCCTCGTCTGCCATGTGTGTCAGACAAGCATAGCCAACCGTTTCAAGGGCACCGCAAAAACCACTGTGGGAGCCCGCTCGCTCCCACAGAGTATTGCGTTGAAGCTGGATTAGTTGTCGTAACCCAGATTCGGCGCCAGCCAGCGCTCCGTCACGCTCAGTTCCTGACCTTTGCGCGAGGTGTAGCTCTGCACCTGATCCTTGTCGACCTTGCCCACGGCGAAGTACTGCGCCTGCGGGTGGGCGAAATACCAGCCGCTGACCGCTGCCGCCGGGAACATCGCGTAGTGCTCGGTGAGGAATACACCGCTGCGCCCGGCGCGCATTTCGGCGGCTTCTGGGTCGAGCAGGGCGAACAATGCAGCTTTCTCGGTGTGATCCGGGCACGCCGGATAACCCGGCGCAGGACGAATGCCGGAGTATTGCTCTTTGATCAGCGCTTCGTTGTCGAGCACTTCATCCCGGGCATAGCCCCAGTGTTCTTTACGTACCTGCTGGTGCAGCCATTCAGCGCACGCCTCGGCCAAACGGTCGGCGAGTGCCTTGACCATGATCGAGTTGTAGTCGTCGCCGGCATCCTGATAAGCCTTGGCCACTTCTTCGGCGCCGATACCGGCGGTGGTGATGAAGCCACCGACATAGTCGATCACTTCGCTGTCCTTGGGCGCCACGAAGTCGGCCAGCGAGAAGTTCGGTTTGCCGTCGGTCTTGATGATCTGCTGACGCAGATGATGCAGCTTGGCCAATGGCTTGCCGTCATCGCCGTACAGCTCGATGTCGTCGTCATGCACCTGATTGGCTGGCCAGAAGCCGAACACCGCACGGGCACTGATCAGTTTCTCGTCGATCAGTTTGGCGAGCATTTCCTGAGCGTCTTTGTACAACGCTGTGGCGGCTTCACCGACCACTTCGTCTTCGAGGATGCGCGGGAACTTGCCGGCCAGATCCCAGGAGATGAAGAACGGCGTCCAGTCGATGTACTCGGCCAGTACCTTGAGGTCGATGTTCTCCAGCACTTTGCTGCCGGTGAAGGTCGGTTTGACCGGCTGGTAATTGGCCCAGTCGAACTGCGGTTTCTTCGCGATGGCGGCGGCGTAGCTCAGACGTTCGGTGCGGGCACTGCGGTTGGCGGTACGTTCGCGCACTTCGACGTATTCGGCTCGGGTTTTTTCAACGAAACCGGCCTTCAATTCCTTGGACAGCAACTGCGTTGCCACGCCGACCGCGCGGGAGGCGTCGGTCACGTAAACCACGGCGTCGTTGCTGTACTTGGGCTCGATCTTAACGGCAGTGTGCGCTTTGGATGTGGTCGCGCCACCGATCATCAACGGCAAGTGGAAGTCCTGACGCTGCATTTCACGGGCAACGTGAACCATCTCATCCAGCGACGGGGTGATCAGGCCAGACAGCCCGATGATGTCGCACTTCTGCTCCTTGGCCACTTGCAGGATCTTTTCCGCCGGGACCATGACGCCGAGGTCGACGATGTCGTAGCCGTTGCAGCCAAGCACCACGCCAACGATGTTCTTGCCGATGTCGTGGACGTCGCCTTTCACCGTGGCCATGAGGATCTTGCCCTTGGCCTCAGGTTTGTCACCTTTTTCCAGTTCGATGAACGGGATCAGGTGCGCTACGGCCTGCTTCATTACACGGGCGGATTTGACCACCTGCGGCAGGAACATTTTGCCGGCACCGAACAGGTCGCCGACGATATTCATGCCCGACATCAGCGGGCCTTCGATCACTTCGATCGGGCGGGCGAATGACTGGCGCGATTGTTCGGTGTCTTCAACGATGTGTGTGGTGATGCCCTTGACGAGTGCGTGTTCCAGGCGCTTGTTGACGTCCCAGTTGCGCCACTCTTCGGTCTCGGCTTCCTTGACGCTGCCGTCGCCCTTGTATTTGTCAGCGATGGCGAGGAGGGCGTCGGTGCCTTCCGGTGTGCGGTTGAGCACCACGTCTTCGACCGCGTCGCGCAGTTCCTGCGGGATCTGGTCGTAGATTTCCAGCTGACCGGCGTTGACGATGCCCATGGTCAGGCCGGCGCGGATCGCGTACAGCAGGAACACCGAGTGAATCGCCTCACGCACCGGGTTGTTGCCGCGGAACGAGAACGACACGTTGGACACGCCGCCGGAGCTCAGGGCATACGGCAGTTCGTCGCGGATGTAGGCACAGGCATTGATGAAGTCCACAGCGTAGTTGTTGTGTTCTTCGATGCCGGTGGCCACGGCGAAGATGTTCGGGTCGAAGATGATGTCTTCCGGCGGGAAGCCGACTTCGTTGACCAGAATGTCGTAGGAGCGCTTGCAGATTTCTTTCTTGCGCGCTTCGGTGTCGGCCTGGCCGGCTTCGTCGAACGCCATCACCACCACGGCGGCGCCGTAGCGCTTGCACAGCCTGGCGTGATGGATGAACTGCTCGACGCCTTCTTTCATGCTGATCGAGTTGACGATGCCCTTGCCCTGAATGCATTTCAGGCCGGCTTCGATCACTTCCCATTTCGAGGAGTCGATCATGATCGGTACGCGGGAGATGTCCGGCTCGCCGGCAATCAGATTGAGGAAGGTCACCATGGCCTTCTTCGAATCGAGCATCCCTTCGTCCATGTTGATGTCGATCACCTGCGCGCCGGCCTCGACCTGCTGCAGGGCAACTTCCAGGGCTTCGGTGTAGTTGTCTTCGCGGATCAGACGGGCGAACTTGGCCGAACCTGTGATGTTGGTCCGCTCGCCGACGTTGACGAACAACGAGCTGCGATCGATGGTGAACGGCTCCAGGCCCGAGAGGCGGCAGGCCTTGGGAATATCCGGGATTTGTCGCGGCGCGTAACCGGCCACGGCGTTGGCAATGGCTTCGATGTGGCCCGGAGTGGTGCCGCAGCAGCCGCCGACAATATTGAGGAAGCCGCTTTGGGCGAATTCTTCAATGACTTTGGCGGTTTGCGACGGCAGTTCGTCGTACTCACCGAATTCGTTCGGCAGGCCGGCGTTCGGGTGCGCGGAAACGTGGGTGCTGGCCTTGTTCGACAGTTCTTCCAGATACGGACGCAATTCGCTGGCGCCAAGGGCGCAGTTCAGGCCCACCGAAATCGGCTTGGCGTGGGCCACGGAGTTCCAGAACGCTTCGGTGGTCTGGCCCGACAAGGTCCGGCCGGAGGCGTCGGTGATGGTCCCGGAAATCATGATAGGCAGTTCGAGGTGCAACTCTTCGAACACCCCTTGCACGGCGAAGATCGCCGCTTTGGCGTTGAGGGTGTCGAAGATGGTTTCGATCAGGATCAGGTCGGCGCCGCCCTCGATCAGGCCTTTGGTGGCCTCGGTGTAGTTCTCCACCAGCTCATCAAAGGTGACGTTGCGGTAGCCAGGGTTGTTGACGTCAGGCGACAGCGAACAGGTGCGGCTGGTGGGGCCGAGCACGCCAGCGACGAAGCGCGGCTTGTCCGGGTTCTCCAGGGTCTTGGCGTCGGCGACTTTGCGCGCCAGGCGCGCGCCCTCTACGTTTAGTTCGTACGCCAGCTCTTCCATGCCGTAGTCGGCCATGGAGATGCGGGTGGCGTTGAAGGTGTTGGTTTCCAGAATGTCGGCGCCGGCATCCAGATAAGCCTTTTCGATGCCGCCGATGACGTCCGGACGGGTGATCACCAAGAGGTCGTTGTTGCCCTTGACGTCACTCGGCCAGTCCGCGAAGCGTTTGCCGCGATAATCCTGCTCTTCGAGCTTGTAGCTCTGGATCATCGTGCCCATACCGCCGTCGAGTATCAGGATGCGCTCTTTGAGGGCGTGCTTGAGAGCTTGAAGGCGGACGCTGCGATCGGACATTTGGACTACTCGGAAAGACCATTACGAAGGAGCGGGATCATAACAAACCTGTGCGCTTTTAGAGCATGTGGCGGTTTTGCATGAATATCGCTCATGTTGGTACGACCGTCATACTGTAGAATCTCAGCGTTTTTCTTCAGGATCGGGATCAGGGACATGTCGTACCGCGTCATCAGCATCGTTTTGCTGTTCTTGAGCTGGGGCGCTGCGGCGCAAGATCCCGCGCTTTCTTATACCCGTGATATCCAGCCGATTTTCACCGAGAAGTGCGTGGCCTGCCATGCGTGCTACGACTCCGCTTGTCAGCTCAACCTGGGCAGCGGCGAAGGCGCCGGGCGTGGCGCGAGCAAAATGCCGGTCTACGACGGCGAGCGCACTCAGGCGGCGCCAACTACCCGGTTGTTCTACGACGCTTTCGGCAAGCGCGCCTGGCAGCAAAAGGGTTTCTATTCGGTACTTGATGCACAGGGCAGTCAGGCGGCTTTGATGGCCCGCATGTTGGAGCTGGGGCACAAAACCCCGTTGACGCCGAACGCCAGACTGCCAGAAGAAATCGCCCTGGGCCTGAACCGGGAAAACATGTGCACCATGCCTGCCGAGTTCGAGGCGTACGCCGGTGCCCATCCGAAAGAAGGCATGCCGCTGGCGGTCACCGGTCTGACTGATCAGCAATACCAAACGCTGCAACGCTGGCTGGCGTCCGGCGCACCCATTGACGAACAGGGTCTGGCGCCCAGCAGCAAAGAAGCGATGCAGATTGTCCAGTGGGAAAATCTGCTCAACACGCCCGGAGCCCGGGAGAGTCTGGTCGGGCGCTGGCTGTACGAACACTGGTTCCTGGCGCACATCTATTTCAAGGACGGTGAGCCAGGGCACTACTTTCAGTGGGTGCGTTCGCGCACGCCAACCGGACAACCCATCGACCTGATTGCCACTCGTCGCCCGAATGACGATCCGGGGACTCAGGTGTATTACCGCTTGTGGCCGGTCCAAGGCGTGATCGTTCACAAAACGCACATCACCTACCCGCTGAGCGCGGCAAAAATGGCGCGGGTCAAAAGCCTGTTCTACAGCGGCAACTGGCAGGTCAACGCCTTGCCGGGTTACGGGCCGCAGAGCCGGGCCAATCCGTTCGCCACGTTCGAGGCCATTCCGGCGCAGGCGCGCTATCAGTTCATGCTCGATAACGCCGAGTATTTCGTCCGCACCTTTATACGTGGCCCGGTGTGCCGAGGGCAGATCGCGACCGACGTTATACGCGACAACTTCTGGGCGCTGTTCCAGGCTCCGGAACATGACTTGTACATCACCGATCCCAACTATCGTGGTCAGGCCACACCGTTGCTGGCCATGCCCGGGCAAAACGACGATGTCGGCAGCGTCCTGAGCCTCTGGCGCGACTACCGCAACAAACGTAACGAATACGAAGCCCTGCGCCGTGACAGTTACGCCGACCAGCCGGCGCCGAGCTGGTCGACGCTGTGGGCGGGCAACGACAATGCGTTGCTGAGCATCTTCCGCCACTTCGACAGCGCCTCGGTCACCAAAGGCCTGATCGGCGAGGTGCCGCAGACGATGTGGTTGTTCGACTATCCGTTGCTGGAGCGCACCTATTACCAGTTGGCGGTCAACTTCGATGTGTTCGGCAACGTTTCGCATCAGGCGCAAACCCGCCTGTATTTCGATCTGATCCGTAACGGCGCCGAGCAAAACTTCCTGCGCCTGATGCCCGCCGACTCCCGTGAGGATTACCTCGACGATTGGTATCAGAGCAGTGGCCAGTTCAAGATGTGGCTGGATTACGAGTCCATCGACGACGACAAGCCGACCGCGCTGAAACTCAACAAGAAAGACCCGAAACACGATTTCGCCATGCAGTTGCTGGCGCGTTATGGCGACCTCGACGCCCAACCTGACCCGATCAACCGTTGCGAGGGCGCCTATTGCTCACGCCCGAATATCGATCCGGCGCTGCAAAACGCCGAACAGGCGCTCAGTCGCCTGACATCGCGCCCCGCCGCCGGGTTGAAGGTGATCGACCAGTTGCCGGAAGCGACGATGTTGCGTATTGAAACTGCCAGTGGCAAACGCGAGGTCTATAGCCTGTTGCGCAATCGCGCGCACAGCAACGTGGCGTTCTTGCTCGGTGAGTCGCTGCGTTATCAGCCGGGCCTCGACACGATCACTCTTTACCCGGGCGTGCTCAGCAGTTATCCGAACTTCATCTTCAATATTCCCGCCGAGCAAGTGCCTGAGTTTGTCGATGCAATGGAAAACGCCAAAGACGCCAACCGCTTCGAAAAAATCGTCGAACGCTGGGGTATTCGCCGCAGTCATCCGCAGTTCTGGTTCTATTTTCACGACTTGAGCCAGTACCTCCACGAAACCAATCCGGTTGAAGAGGGGGTGCTGGACATGAATCGATACGAGAATCTCTGATCGGCCTTTGAGAAGGGCCTGCTGTCACAACCTTCAGCGGCAGCGCAATGCCTGTCGGATGTTTGTCGTCAGTGTTTTGGTAATCGGCGTCGGCTCCTGGTTGAGTTACCCATGGTTGGGAAAACGTGGCTACCGTTGGCTCAAGGCACGGACAGAAGGTCAGTCTGTCGAGAATCTTTCCCGACAAAAATACTAGGACTTTGTCCGGCGCAACGATTGGCGTAAACTGCGCCCAAGCCTGCGAGGAGTTTCCATGACCGCTATTACCATTACTGACGCCGCCCACGATTACCTGGCCGATCTGCTCTCCAAGCAGAACACCCCGGGAATCGGCATCCGCGTCTTCATCACCCAGCCTGGCACCCAGTACGCCGAAACGTGCATTGCCTACTGCAAGCCGGGCGAAGAAAAGCCGGAAGACACGGCGCTGGGGCTCAAAAGCTTCACCGCTTATATCGATTCGTTCAGCGAAGCGTTCCTGGACGACGCGGTCGTCGACTACGCCACCGACCGCATGGGTGGTCAACTGACCATCAAGGCGCCAAACGCCAAAGTGCCGATGGTCAACGCCGACAGCCCGGTCAACGAACGTATCAATTACTACCTGCAAACCGAGATCAACCCGGGGCTGGCCAGCCACGGCGGTCAGGTCAGCCTGATCGATGTAGTCGAAGACGGCATCGCCGTGCTGCAGTTCGGTGGTGGTTGTCAGGGTTGCGGTCAAGCGGACGTCACCCTGAAGGAAGGCATTGAGCGCACCTTGCTCGAGCGCATTCCAGAGCTCAAAGGCGTTCGTGACGTGACCGACCATACGCAGAAAGAAAACGCCTATTACTAAGGTGTTCGCTGCGAGCATGAAAAACGGCGCCCCGTGAGCGCCGTTTTTTATGCGTGATGTTCAAGAATGTCTTCAGGGGCGATACAAGTGCGCATGCCCGGCGCGATACAGCGAGGACTCACTGAATACCTCACTGCCCAGCACCCGCCCAACCAGAATCAACGCCGTGCGCCGAAACCCTTTGGCGGCGACCTTCTGGGCAATATCCCCCAGCGTTCCCACCACCCAGTCCTGATCCGGCCATGTCGCCCGGTGAATTACCGCTATCGGGCAGTCTTCGCCGTAATGCGGCAATAGTTCAGCAAGGATTTTCTCCAGATGATTGACCCCCAGATGGATCGCCATGGTCGCGCCATGTTGCGCCAGGCTTCCAAGTTCTTCGCCTGCGGGCATGGCGGTCTTGTCGGCATAACGGGTCAGTATGACGCTTTGCGACACGTCAGGCAGGGTCAGTTCTGCGCCTAACAACGCGGCGCATGCTGCGGTGGCCGTCACGCCGGGGATGATCTCGAAGGGAATATCCAGCTCGCGCAAATAACGAATCTGCTCGCCAATGGCGCCATACAGGCTCGGATCTCCCGAATGCACGCGTGCGACATCCTGGCCCTTGGCGTGCGCGGTTTTGATCAGTTCGATGATCTGCTCCAGATGCAATTCAGCGCTGTTGACCAGCGTCTGCGCCTGATGACCTTCCAGCACCGCTGCCGGTACCAACGAACCTGCATAGATGATCACCGGGCAATTGCGGATCAGCCGTTGGCCTTTGACGGTGATCAGTTCCGGGTCGCCGGGGCCGGCACCGATGAAGTAGACGGTCATGTAGGAATCCTGTGAAAAGCGCGGCGGGGCAATGCTTCAGATGAAGATTGCTCATGATCAAAGACGAGGATTATCGGGATTTTACGCAGCGCCAGCCAATGCCAATGTTGCCTGAGCGTATTTCTGCCGGGATATCAGCAGTTTTGCCGGTGCCTGAATCAACTGTTCAGCCAGCGCCAAAGCCGCGCTCTCTGCCACTCCATAGCAACCGGTGCGTTCGTAGGCGATCTGTGAATGGTGACTGAGCCGTTGCTGGTAATTGGCCAATTCTTCGCGGCTGAAGTAGCGCAATGGCAAGGCCAATTGTGCGGCAAGTTCCTGCAGACCGGGTTCATCGCGTTTCAAATCGATACTGGCCAAGGCTTTGACCGCTCCAAGCTCGATGCGATGCGCTTGCAAGGCCTGATCGAGTAACGCGCGCAGCGTGCTGGCAGGGCAGCCGCGCTGGCAGCCCAGGCCGACCACTAAGGTCGGCGCTGCACTGTCTCGGGTCATGCGTGGTATTGGCCATCGCTTTTGCGGCGGAACAACCACGCACTGATCAGGCCAAGGGCCAGCCAGAACGCCACGTTGGTCAGCTGCGAAGCGATTTTGAACTGAGCTTCCAATGCTTCAGGGGCCAGCATCGAATGCACTTGTGGTTGTGGCGCGCCGATCACATGTGGCACCGCAAGGATCGCCACACCGAGGATCTTCATCAGCCAGTGACGGCTGAACGCTATCAGGGCGAGGCCGACCGCAGTAGAGGCGGCAGTGCCGATCCACCACGTCTGCCGTGAGGCCAGATCTGCGGCAGCGGTGCCCGGCAGCTCAGGCGGTAGGCCAAGGGTGGGGGCGAGTACGAACGTTGCGTAACCGGCCAGCCCCCAAAGCAGACCTTGCGAGGTTTTGGTCGGCGCACGCAGGGTGTAGAGCCCCGCGAGCATCAGGGCGAATCCCACGGCGACCACCAGATTGCCGCCGGTGGTCGAGACCACGCGCTGCCAGCCATCTTCCGGCTCCCAGGCTTCGCTATCGTGGGTGTGCGCAGCAGAGCCGGCGGCGTGTTCGTGGACTTGTGCCACCGGTTCGGATTTCTCGAAGGTTTCTGCCTGCAGAATCAGCGGCGAAACCCAGAAGCTTTGCAGCAGAGTGAGAAGCAGGGCGGCCAGCAGACCGCTGAAACCTGCCGTTTGTGCAATTCGCTTGATCATGTCGGCAGGCCTCAGTGGCACGGGAACGCAGCGCTGTGGCGGGTATCGTGGGCGGCGTTGTGCACGGCTTCGATGTGCGAGAAACCGGCGAAGTAGACGAGGCCCGCACCCACAATCGACGCGAAAACAGCGGCGGTCAGGCGTTGGCTCAGGGTGGTGGTGCTGGAGATTTTGTCCGTGTTGCTGCCGGTGCTGCTGATGATCGACATGGCGCTTCCCTCTGGAATGTCAGCGAGGCAGTCGAGCGCATGAAGCCCCGGCGTGCGAGTACGCAGGGGTTCGAACAGCGCCCGCCCACCGCGGGTTTGTTATGTTCAGCGACACAAAAGGTATGCGTGCTGTGTGTTGCGGGCCGGTCTCCGGGCTCACGAGGGGTTGGCGCTGGGCCCGACCTGCAAGCATCTCCTTCCCATGCCGTATCGGCACAGTGGATCTGATGCTTCGCTCGCTTACCGTTGCGGGGGCAGCACCGGACTGACATGGGCTTGAGTAAAGCACATGATTCACCGGTTTCCCGTTTCACCCTGTGAAGGGCACCCGTAACAAGTTGTGTAGGAGAGCATGGGTGGGGGATTTGAGTCAATTGGATGGGTTGGATATGCCCTCAAACCCAATCCCAATCCAAACATTGACCCATCAGCAAGCCATGCGTAGCCTTGTGCTTTCGAGGTTCTTCGGCACTGGCCGAAGCTAAGAAGGGAACGCGGTCAATGCCGCGGCTGCCCCCGCAACTGTGAACGGTGAAGTTCACTGCCACGCCACTGCCAGCCCTTGCACAAGGCGCCAGCGGGAAGGCGCAGTGAATGCCAGGCCCAGCGCCTGAACGCCGTCAGCCAGGAGACCTGCCTCGTCACAGTTTCTCACTACAACCGGGCGGGGTGATCCGGTGGCGAACGCTTCCGGCGCGCACGCGCGTTGCCGGTTCTCGTCCCGTATGCCCGCCACCTTGCCAAAGGGCATATCGATGAAAACACTGGCCAAACTCCCCGTCACCATCGTCACCGGCTTCCTCGGTTCGGGTAAAACCACGTTGTTGCGACACATGCTCGACAACGCACAGGGCCGTCGCATCGCGGTGATCGTCAATGAATTCGGTGAGTTGGGCATCGACGGTGAAATCCTCAAACAGTGCACCATCGGCTGCACCGAAGAAGAAGCCACCGGCCGCGTTTATGAACTGGCCAACGGTTGCCTGTGCTGCACGGTGCAGGAAGAGTTTTTCCCGGTGATGCGCGAACTGGTGGCCCGCCGCGGCGACCTCGACCACATTCTCATCGAAACTTCGGGCCTGGCCCTGCCAAAACCGCTGGTACAAGCCTTTCAGTGGCCGGAAATCCGCAGCGCCTGCACCGTTGATGCGGTGATCACCGTGGTCGACAGCCCGGCCGTGGCCGCTGGCACTTTTGCTGCGTTCCCGGATCAGGTCGATGCCCAGCGCAAACTCGATCCGAACCTGGATCACGAGTCGCCCTTGCACGAACTGTTCGCCGACCAACTGGCCAGCGCCGATCTGGTGATCCTCAACAAGGCCGACCAGACCAGCCCTGAAGATCTGGCCCGGGTGCGCCTCGAAGTCGCCGAAGAGCTGCCGCCAGCGGTGAAGATCATCGAGGCCAGCAACGGTCGCGTGCCGTTGGACGTGCTGATCGGTCTGGGGGCAGGCTCTGAAGAGCACATCGACAGCCGCCACAGCCATCACGATCATCACCACGACGGTGATGACGACCACGATGACCACGATCACGACGCCTTCGATTCGATCTCCATCGAACTGCCGCAAGCCGACGAAAGCCTGCTGCTCGATGCGCTGACGCAACTGGTGGTCCAGCACGGTATCCTGCGCGTCAAGGGTTTCGCGGCGATACCGAACAAACCGATGCGTTTGCTGATTCAAGGCGTGGGCACGCGTTTCGACAAGCATTTCGACCGGCAGTGGGGCGCCGATGAAGCGCGCGTCACCCGTCTGGTACTGATCGGTCAGGAACTCGACGCCACTCAACTCGAAGCGCAACTTCGCGCCGCACTCAGCGTTTAAGCCATGCACCTGCTCAGGACCCAGCCCGGCGGTTTCGTGTCGGATGACAACATTGCCGACCTTGGGCAAACCCCCGCCGAACTGGTGATCCTGTGCAGCGGCGACTCCAGCCTGGCGTTGCTCGCCGAAGCGGCGCAGCAATTGCCCGAGGATTATCCGAGCCTGCGCCTGGCCAACCCGATGCAGGTGCAGAATCACGCCTCGGTCGATCTGTATGTCGATGAAGTGTTGCGCCATGCCAAGGTGATTCTGATCTCGCTGCACGGTGGCATTGCCTATTGGCGCTACGGTGTCGAGCGTCTGGTCGAGCTGGCCGAGCGCGGTGTGCAGGTGATTATGGTGCCGGGCTGCGATCGCCCCGACCCGGAACTCAGTGAGCTGAGCACCGTCGGCGCGGTCGACCGCGACCGGCTCTGGCAGTTCTTGCGACAGGGCGGCATGGGCAATGCGCTGGATTTCTTTCATTGTCTGGCCAACCGCTGGCTCGCACGCGATTACGCCTGGGCCGAGCCGCAACCCCTGCCGCGCACAGCGATTTACCATCCGCATAAAAACGCCGCCGCACTGAGTGACTGGCAACAAGCTGATTGGCTGGCCGATCAACCGGTTGCGGCGGTGCTGTTTTACCGCTCGCATTTGCAAGCGGCGAACACCGCGTTCATCGATGTTTTCTGTCAGCGCTTGCAGGCAGCGGGACTCAATCCGCTGCCTATAGCGGTGGCCAGTCTGAAAGAACCCGGCTGCCTGTCGATGGTCGAGGATTGGCTGGATGAAGTTGAGGCAGGGGTGATTCTCAACACCACCGGTTTCGCTCAGTCGAGCCCGGAAATGCCGCATCTGCGGCCGTTTCGCCGCAACATCCCGGTGATCCAGGCGATCTGCGCCCAGGACAACGAACCAGGCTGGCGCGACAGCGAGCAAGGCCTCGGGCCAAGGGACCTGGCAATGCACATTGCGTTGCCGGAACTCGACGGACGCATCATCAGCCGCCCGATCAGTTTCAAGGATCTGGCCTGGCGCAGCGAGCGTAGCCAATCCGATGTGGTCTGCTACCGGGCGCAACCCGAGCGCATGGATTTTGTCGCCGAACTGGCGCGCCGCTGGATTGATCTCGCGCGGGTACCGAACACCGAGAAACGCATTGCGCTGATCCTCGCCAACTACCCGACCCGCGACGGGCGTATCGGTAACGGCGTTGGCCTCGACACGCCGGCAGCCGCGCTGAATATTCTTCGAGCGTTGCAGGCTGAGGGTTATCCGATAACCGCCGAGCTGCCGGACAGCGGCACTGAGTTGATCCAGCAGTTGCTCGGTGGAGTCAGCAATGACCTCGACACGATTGACCAGCGTCCATGCCTGCAAAGTCTGGCGATGGACGATTACATGACAATGTTCAACGCGCTGCCCGAAGCCAATCGTGCCGCGGTGGTTGAGCGTTGGGGGGCGCCGCAAAAAGACCCGATGTGTCGTGACGGGCGAATGATGATCGCCGGCCTGCGCTTTGGCTTGACCTTCATCGGCATCCAGCCGGCGCGGGGGTATCAGGTTGATCCGAGTGCGGTGTACCACGACCCGGATCTGGTGCCGCCACACGGTTATCTGGCCTTCTATTTCTGGCTGCGCAACACGTACAGCGCCCACGGCGTGATTCACGTCGGCAAGCACGGCAACCTCGAATGGTTGCCGGGCAAAGGCGTCGGGCTCTCGCACAATTGCTGGCCGGACGCGTTGCTCGGGCCACTGCCGAATATCTATCCGTTTATCGTCAATGACCCGGGCGAGGGCGCTCAAGCCAAACGGCGTACACAAGCGGTGATCATCGATCATCTGATGCCACCGCTGACCCGCGCCGAAACCTATGGCCCGCTGCGTAATCTGGAGCTGTTGGCGGACGAATATTACGAGGCGCAACTGCTCGATCCGCGTCGTGCCCGTGAGTTGCAGCGCGACATTCTGCAATTGGTGCGCGACACGCAAATTGATCGCGAACTGCAACTGGACACGGCGCTGGACAGCGATGCCGACGCGGCAATCTGGCTGCCGCGTCTGGACACTTATTTGTGCGATCTGAAGGAATCGCAGATCCGCGATGGCCTGCACATCTTCGGCGAGTCGCCAACCGGGCGTTTGCGCATCGATACGTTGTTGGCGCTGCTGCGCATTCCACGCGGTGACGGCAAAGGTGCGCAGTCGAGCCTGCTGCGGGCGTTGGCCAAGGCATTTGAACTGGGTTTTGATCCGTTGGACTGTGCATTGGCCGATCCGTGGGTTGGTCCGCGTCCAGAGCAACTGCAACAGGTCAGCAATGACGTCTGGCGCACCGCCGGCGATACCCGCGAACGCCTCGAACTGTTGGCCACAGAACTGATCTCCCAAACACTGCAAATCGCCTGTTGGAGCGGGCTTGCTCGCGAAGGTGTCGTGTCGGCCAACACTGCTTGCACTGACACACCGCTTTGGCGAGCAAGCTCGCTCCCACAGGGACCGGGTGGGTCTGACGTGAATGCGATTATCCAGGCGCTGCACGAAGTGGTCGCTCCGCGCCTGGACGCCTGCGGCCCGGCGGAAATGCGCGGTCTGCTCGATGCCTTGAGCGGGCGCTTCGTCCCCGCCGGCCCGAGCGGCGCGCCAAGTCGAGGCCGGCTCGACGTGCTGCCGACCGGGCGCAACTTCTACTCGGTCGATGTGCGCAACCTGCCGACCACCACCGCGTGGCGCATCGGGTTCCAGTCCGCGACACTGGTTCTCGAACGACATTTGCAGGATCACGGTGACCACCTGCGTCAGCTCGGCCTGTCGGTGTGGGGCACCGCGACCATGCGTACCGGTGGCGACGACATCGCCCAGGCCATGGCGCTGATGGGGGTGCGGCCGGTGTGGGCCACGGGCAGTCAGCGGGTCGATGATTTCGAGATCCTGCCGCTGAGTCTGCTGGATCGCCCTCGGGTTGACGTGACACTGCGGGTGTCCGGGTTTTTCCGCGATGCGTTTGCCAACCTGATCCGCTTGTTCGACGCGGCGGTGCAAGCGGTGGCCGCGCTGGATGAACCGGACGATCTCAATCCTTTGGCGGCCAAAGTGCGCGCCGAACGCGAAGCCCTGTTGCAATCGGGCCTCGATGAAGACGCTGCACGGCGCCAGGCCGGTTGGCGTATTTTCGGGGCCAAGCCCGGCGCTTACGGCGCAGGCGTGCAGGGCGCCATCGACGGTCGTCTGTGGCAGACCCGCGAGGATCTGGCCGAGGTTTATGTGAACTGGGGGGCTTATGCCTACGGTGGCTCCGACGAAGGCACCGCAGCTCGCGAACAATTCGTTCAGCGTTTGAGTCAGGTGCAAGCGGTATTGCAGAACCAGGACAACCGCGAGCACGACTTGCTCGATTCCAACGATTATTACCAGTTCCAGGGCGGCATGCTCGCTGCCGTGGAAAGCCTGCGCGGCGAAGCAGCGGCGAGTTATCACGGCGATCATAGTCAGCCGGATCTGCCGAAGATCCGCACCTTGAAGGAGGAGCTCAACCGGGTGATCCGCTCGCGGGCAGCGAACCCGAAATGGATCGACGGGGTCAAACGCCACGGCTATAAAGGCGCGTTTGAAATGGCGGCGACCGTGGATAACCTGTTTGCCTTCGACGCGACGACGCAATTGATCGACGATCATCAATACGCATTGCTGGCCGATGCTTATCTGCTTGATCCGGCCACCCGGGATTTTGTTCGCGAGCATAATCCCCACGCACTGCGCGACATGACCGAGCGCATGCTCGAAGCGCAACAGCGGGGGATGTGGCAGGCGCCGGGCGCCTATAAAGAGGCTCTCGAAAATCTGCTGCTGGACATAGAAGAAGACACCTGATGCAGCTCATTTCAAATGTGGAAGCATTTCACCGACCATGACCGAGTACTGATAATGACCGACACCCCGCATTTCCCACTCTCCGCCGTGGTCGGCGCCGATGATTTGAAACTCGCCCTGTGCCTCACCGCCATCGACCCGAAAATCGGTGGTGTGCTGATCGAAGGCCCACGCGGCATGGCCAAGTCCACCCTGGCCCGTGGCCTTGCGGATCTGCTCGCCAGCGGCCAGTTCATCACGCTTCCGCTGGGCGCCACCGAAGAACGTCTGGTCGGTACTCTCGATCTCGACGCGGCCCTGAGCGATGGCCGGGCTCAGTTTTCCCCCGGGGTGCTGGCCAAGGCTGACGGCGGCGTGCTGTACGTCGATGAAGTGAACCTTTTGCCCGATCATTTGGTGGATCTGCTGCTCGACGTCGCGGCCAGCGGCACCAACCTGATCGAGCGCGACGGCATCTCCCATCGGCATTCGGCGAAGTTCGTCCTGATTGGCACCATGAACCCGGAGGAGGGTGAGTTGCGCCCGCAACTGCTCGACCGCTTCGGCTTGAACGTTGCCCTTAGCGGCCACACCGCACCGACCGAGCGCGGTCAGATCATCCGTCGGCGACTGGATTTCGACAGCGACCCACACGCGTTCTGCGCTCTGTGGGAAACCGCGCAGCAAGCCCTTCGCGAGCGCTGTGAAACCGCCCGCAGCACCTTGGCCGGCATTCCTCTGGATGATGCGGCACTGGCGCAAATCACCGAGCGCTGCTTTGTCGCTGGCGTCGATGGTCTGCGTGCCGACCTCGTGTGGTTGCGCGCAGCCCGGGCCCATGCCGCATGGCGCGGCGCCACGGCCATCGCCGAGGAGGACATCGACGCGGTGGCGGAATTTGCCTTGCGCCACCGTCGTCGTGAACAAGGCCCGTCGAGTTCTCAGCAACAAGCCGCGCAATCGCCGTCAAACGCGCAGGCCAACCCGGACGAAGGGCAGGGCCAGTGGGGCGACATGCAGGCACCAGCGCTCGCCACCGGCAGCCGTCGCGAAGTGCCGAGCTGGCCAAAAAAGATGTAGGCATTCGCCCCCGATCCGACGCGGGGGCGAATGCCAGACCCCGCGCCGGACAACTCGACAACGGACGCCAGGGTAAACGTCATGCGGCTCGCAGTGGCTCGGTCAACTGGCCGGGCACGTTGCTAAATGGTCGTCCGCAAAAACGTGAAGATCTGCTGTTTCAACTGCGCACCCGTTTACCCCAGGAATTGTGGCTGGTGATCGTCGATGCCTCGGCCTCGACCCGCCGTCATAACGCACTGAGCGATGCCAAGGGCCTGCTCGCGCAACTGTTCGACGACGCCTATCGCCAGCGTGCGCGGCTGGCGTTGCTGACCGCCAGTGGTGCGGTGCCCAAATGGCAGGTACAAGGGTTGAAGGCCTCAAGCGGTTTGCGTGTCTGGCTGGATGGGTTGGGCGCGGGGGGCGGGACGCCGTTGCTCGCGGCGTTGACGCAGGCGCAGCAGTGGCTGACAGTGCGGCGCAAGCGCTTTCCTGTCGAGCAACAGCGTTTGCTGGTGGTGACGGATGGGCGTTTGAAGGCGTGGTCGGGGTTGTCGGCGCTCGGGTGCCCGGGGCTGTTGATTGATATCGAGCGCGGACCGATCCGTTTGGGCCGGGCGAAGGATCTGGCAGGGACGCTGGGGGCGGAGTATCGGCATATCGATGACCTCTGAAACCTGCAGCGGCTGACAAGGCCATGTCGCGGGCAATCCCGCTCCCACAGGTTTTGTGACCGCCGCGGGACCGGTGGGAGCCGGGCTTGCCCGCGATGGTATCCACTCGGCTTCAGATCTGCTGACATAATTCGAACCACTGCTCTATGCTCCAACCCAGCCCAATCACAAGGAGTGAGCGATGCGAATGCTGGTCACCAACCCTGAGGACGATTTTCGTGTCAAGGCTTACGCCGGCACCAACGGCGTGCTGCTGGCAATGGACCTCGCCGAGCCACGTCGCCAAGGCCTGCTCGGGTTTGCCATCGAAAAGCAGCAGGGCGACAAGCCTTGGCTGTTTCTCTTCAACAGCCTGACCTTCCCCGGCAAAGCCCACACGTTTGCGCAGTTTCACGCCACCCCCAGCGATAAGGCGCCGCTGCAAAAATTTCGCTGGGCCGATTACGCGGTCAATCCGGGGATGACGATTCACTATCGCGTTCACCTGGCTTATGGCACGCCGGATGCGCCGCAACTGGGCGAGTCGCTGGAGTTGACCATTACTTCAGACGACGGTCATCCGGCCAACCAGCGTGTGATTTTCAACCGCGCGGTGGCCGCCAGTCAGGCCTTCCAGCGCAAGTTTCCCGATCTCGATGCGCAACTTAGCGCTAACAAGAACATGCCCATCGAAGCCTGGCCCGATGCGGCACGGCAATGGCTGGAAAACGGCTTGCTCGGGCGCTTGCTGGGGTTTATCGCGCGCGCCACCGATGGTGAGTGGGCGCTGGACATCGCGATTTATGAATACCAACTGCAAGCCATCGTCGATGCCGTGAACGCTGCGTTCGAACGGGGCGTGCGGGTGCGAGTGCTGTATCACGCCCGCCCCGATGACGACGACACCACTCTCAACGAGGCGAGTCTTGCGAAGCTGCCGGCGACGAGTAAACGTGGGCGGGTCACCCACAATATCTTTCACAACAAATTCATCGTCCTCAGCCGTGTCGATGCCGCGGGTCAACGCCAGCCGCAGGCAGTGCTGTGCGGCAGCACCAATTTCACCGCCAACGGTGTTTATCGTCAGGCCAATGTTGTGCATGTGCTCGATGAGGTGGCGGTCAGCACCCGCTATCTGCAAACCTTCGAGGAAGTCTGGGCGACACCGGCAGATGTCGGCGCGACCCGTGCGTGGATCACCGAACACAACCCGATGGACGCCACGCAGCCGCTGTTCACCGGTTTCTCGCCGCGCACGGGCGGTGCGGATTTGAGCGAGTTCGTCGAGATCATCGAGTCGGCGAAGAAGGACGTGTTGTTCGTCACCGCCTTCGCGTTGCCTGACGCGATCCTCAATGCCTTGCTTGGCCAACCCCATGACGACATCCTGCGCTTCGGCCTGCAAAACACGACCAGCCGCATCACCGGGTTCCATGCCGATCGTAGTGCCGAATTCGCCGCCACGGCGTTACTCAACACCGGTTTGGAGGGTTGGCTACGCGAAAACATGAAAGGCCAGAAGGGCAATCTGTTGGTGCACACCAAAGTGGTGTTGACTGACTTCACCACTGACACGCCGACCCTCATCAGCGGCAGCCATAACCTCAGCGCCTCGGCCAGCAACGGCAATGACGAAAACTACCTGATCATTCGCGGCGATACCGATCTGGCGGATCGTTATGGGTTGGAGTTGCTGCGGTTCTACGAGCATTACCGGTTTCGTTATTTCGCGAAGAAACTGGCATTGAAGCAGGTGCGGCCGTTGGCGGTGGATGACAGTTGGGCTAACGATTATTACGTCCAAGGGGATTTGCGTGAGTTGTCGCGCCTGCGATTTGCCGGGCGCTAAGTCGTTGTTATTGAGGCCGTTCGAAACGACGTATTTTTCAAGAAATACAGATTTTGAAATGATTTCAGGCTGTAAGAAAAGTGACTCCAGGCTGTACGCTCCAAATCCTTTTTTCATGCAGGATTTACATGAACACCCTCTCGGAACCTCCCAGTTACAGCTTCCCCTCGCGCCACGGCGCGGTCTTGACGCACTCGCAGTATCCAGTCTTCCGACTCCCGACTATCGTTGATAACGCAGCCATTGAGCTTTCGCGTTGCGCCTTGCCGTGTCCGGCAGCCTGAATTCACTGAAGAGAGACAGAGACGTTTTATGGAATGGTTAGCGGATCCCACGGCCTGGTTAGGCTTGTTGACTTTGATCGTGCTGGAACTGGTGCTGGGTATCGACAACCTGGTGTTCATCGCAATCCTTGCGGACAAACTGCCGCCGCATCAGCGTGATCGTGCACGCATTATTGGTCTGTCGTTGGCGTTGATCATGCGCCTGGGCTTGCTGGCGAGTATTTCCTGGCTGGTCACGCTCACGCAGCCGTTGTTCGAGGTGTTTGACAAGAGCTTCTCCGGCCGTGACTTGATCATGCTGTTCGGTGGCGTGTTCCTGTTGTTCAAAGCCACGATGGAGTTGCACGAGCGTCTTGAAGGCCATGTCGGCGAACGTTCGACGAATACTGCTTATGCGCTGTTCTGGCCGATCGTTGCGCAGATCGTCGTGCTCGACGCGGTGTTCTCTCTGGACGCGGTGATTACCGCGGTGGGCATGGTCGATGAGCTGGCGGTGATGATGATCGCGGTGATCATTTCCATCGGCCTGATGATTGTTGCGAGCAAGCCGCTGACACGCTTCGTCAACGCACACCCGACGGTGATCATGCTGTGTCTGGGCTTTCTGATGATGATCGGTTTTGCCTTGACCGCTGAAGGTCTGGGCTTCCACATCCCGAAAGGCTACCTCTACGCCGCCATTGGTTTCTCGATCCTGATCGAGGTGTTCAACCAGATCGCACGGGCTCGCCGCAAGCGTTCGATGCAGGGGCTGCGTCCGATGCGTGAGCGCACCGCGCATGCGGTATTGCGTTTGCTGGGTGGACGTAAATTGGCGGTGGAGGAGGTCGGCGAGGAAATCTCTGACCTGCTGGACGATGGCGACGCACCAGGCGCCGAGCTGTTCGACCGACGTGAACGGGTGATGATCAGCGGCGTGCTGCAATTGGCCGAACGGCCGATCCGTGGCCTGATGACCGTGCGCGCCGACGTTGACACCATTGATTTGGCCGACGATGCCGATGCGATTCGCACGAAGTTGATGCACTCGTCCTACTCGCGCCTGCCGCTGATCCGCGATGGCGTGGTGGATGAGCCGCTGGGCTTCGTGCACAAGAAGGAGCTGCTCAAGGAGTACCTGGCCGGTACTGAGCCAAACCTGGAACACCTGGCGCGCAAGACCATCAACCTGCTCGACAGCTATTCGATCCTCAATGCGCTGGAACAGATGCGCGCCGCGTCGACCCACATTGCCTTTGTGGTCAACGAATTCGGCGATTTTGTGGGGGTGTTGACCATGACCGACATTCTCGAGTCGATTGCCGGCGAGCTGCCTGATGCCAGCGAAGTCGAAGGGCCAGATGTGGTGGAAGAGCAGGGTGGCTTCATCGTCAGTGGTGCATTGAACCTGGCGCGCGTGCGCCAGCGCACCGGTTTCGGTGCCGAACCGACCGAGGATTATCAGACGGTTGCCGGTTTGGTGATGAGCTTGCTGGATCGGCTGCCGATGATTGGTGATCGCCTGGAATATGAAGGCTGGCAGATGACCGTCAAGGCTGTTGAGGAACGGCGAGTGACGCGGGTGTTGCTGGTGCGCGAGTCGGCGTAATAGCAACGTATTACGCTGACTTTACCGGCCTCTTCGCGAGCAAACCCGCTCCCACAGGTTACTGCGGCGCAGGGGGCGGGTTATTTGCGATCCAGCCACACGGTCTGCGCATTGCAGAACTCGCGCACGCCGAAGTGCGACAGCTCGCGACCGAAACCACTCTTCTTCACGCCGCCGAAGGTCACGCGTGGATCACTGGCGGAGTAACCGTTGATGAACACGCCGCCGGTGTCCAGTTCGCTGGTCAGTTGCTGGGCCAGTTGTACGTTGGCGGTGTAGATCGTAGCGGTCAGGCCGAACTCGCTGTCGTTCGCCAAAGCGACGGCGTGGGCACAATCGCGGGCGGTGATGATCGAGGCGACCGGGCCGAACAGTTCCTGTTTGAACGAGGTCATGCGGTCGGTGACATCCGCCAGCACGGTGGGCTGGTAATAGTTGCCCACACCCTCAGACTTGCCGCCGCCCAGCAGCAACGTCGCGCCTTCTTCGAGAGTGTCGCGTACTTGTTGATCCAGTTCGTCGCGCAGATCGAAACGCGCCATCGGGCCGATGTACGTGTCAGCCGCCAACGGATCGCCCACCTTCAACGTGCGTGTGGCTTCGACGAATTTGCGGGTGAATTCTTCAACGACGCCTTCTTCGATGATCAGCCGTTTGGCGGCGGCGCAGACCTGGCCGGAGTTCTGGTAGCGACCGATGACGGCGGCTTGTACGGCTTCGTCCAGATCCGCATCGTTGAGCACGATGAACGGGTCGGAGCCGCCCAGTTCCAGTACGCATTTTTTCAACGCGGCCCCGGCCTGAGCACCGATGGCCATGCCGGCGCGGACGCTGCCGGTCAGGGTGACGGCGGCAATGCGTGGGTCGGCGATGGCGGTGGAAACGCCTTCGGGGGTGACGTTGATCACTTCAAACACGCCGTCGGCAAATCCGGCACGGGTGAAAGCGTCGCGCAACAGATAGGCGCTGCCCATCACGTTCGGCGCATGTTTGAGCACATAAGTGTTGCCGGCGATCAGCGCCGGTACCGCGCCGCGCAGCACTTGCCAGATCGGGAAGTTCCATGGCATCACCGCCAGGATCGGGCCGAGCGGGCGATATTCGATACGCGCTTTGCCGCCTTCTACCTGGGTCGGTTCAGCGTCGAGCATGGCCGGGCCGTGTTCGGCGTACCACTCGCAGAGCTTGGCGCACTTTTCAATTTCACCGCGGGCCTGGGTGATAGGCTTGCCCATTTCCAGGGTGATCATGGTCGCCATGGCTTCGGCGCCTTCACGCAGCGCAGCGGCCAGGGCGGTCAGGGCGCGAGAGCGATCTTGCAGTGGCTTGCGTTTCCACTTGTCGAAGCCGTAAGCGGCGCGGGTCAGTGCGGCGTCGAGTGCTTCTGCGGACTCAAAGGCGTAATGGCCGATCTGCTCGCCGGTGGCGGGGTTGATCGAGATAGCGTGGGTCTGGCTGGAAATCTGGCTCATGGCGTTGTCCTGCGTGTTCAGTGGATGGGCCTAGAGTAGGGTGGTGTTTGTTTTCTGGAAACTGAATAATAAAGATCGTTTCTTTCACGATTGGAGAATGACTGTGGATCTGGTGCAGCTGGAAATCTTCAAAGCCGTTGCCGAACACGGCAGCATCAGCGCCGCCGCTGCGCAGATTCATCGCGTGCCGTCGAACCTGACCACGCGGATCAAGCAGCTTGAGCAGGATCTGGGCGTTGATCTGTTCATTCGCGAGAAAAGCCGCTTGCGCCTGTCACCGGCCGGGTGGAGTTTTCTCGAATATGCGCGGCGCATTCTTGATTTGGTTCAAGAGGCACGGGCCACCGTCGCCGGTGAGGAACCGCAGGGCGCTTTCCCCTTGGGCTCACTGGAAAGCACCGCCGCCGTACGAATCCCCGAACTGCTCGCGGCCTACAACCAGCTTCATCCGAAAGTCGACCTGGACCTGTCCACCGGCCCGTCCGGGACGATGATTGAAGGCGTGCTGTCCGGTCGACTCGCCGCCGCTTTTGTCGACGGCCCTGTGTTGCATCCCGCGCTGGAGGGTGTGCCCGCGTTCGAGGAAGAAATGGTCATCATTGCGCCGCTCAATCACCCCCCGGTCGAACGCGCAGCGGATGTGAATGGCGAGAACATCTATGCCTTCCGATCCAACTGCTCCTATCGCCATCACTTCGAAAAATGGTTCAGCACCGACGCTGCCGTGCCCGGCAAGATCTTCGAGATGGAGTCCTATCACGGCATGCTCGCCTGCGTCAGCGCCGGCGCCGGCCTGGCCCTGATGCCGCGCAAAATGCTGCAAAGCATGCCCGGTAGCGCGACGGTCAGTGTCTGGCCGCTGGCGGCGGATTTTCGCTACCTGACCACTTGGCTGGTGTGGCGACGGGGCACCGTGTCGCGCAGTTTGAGTATGTTTGTACGCTTGTTGGAGGAGCGCGGTGTGGTACGTGCGGGGGAGTGATTGACCCCTTTTCGTCACGGCGTACCGTTTCGACCACGCAGTCAATAGCCGGGGTGTTGGCTCAAACAGTGGTGCCACGCCTAATCGTCGGCCAGCCGAAAACAGAGGGCGGCGGGGGCTGGCGTGGGTTGTTCAGAACGACAGCCGAGGCCCCAGGTAGGCGTTGGCGCTTTCGATGTCGTCGTCGCCCAATGCGCCGACGTCAGCCGCCAGACGCAGCTTGGCCAGCAGGTAGCGCAACTTGGCTTCGAACAGGTCGCGACGAGCGGTGAAAATCTGTTCCTGGGCGTTGAGAATGTCGATGTTGGTGCTGCTGCCTGCCAGGAAGCCTTTCTTTGACGACAGCAGCGAGCGCTCGCTGGAGCTGACGGCTTTTTCCAATGCATGAATGCGCGCTTCACCGCTTTGCACACCGCGAAATTCCCGGGTTGTGCCGGAGATGATTTCTTCGCGTGTTGCATTCAGATCCTCTTGCGCCTGGTCTCGCGTGGCGACGCTTTGCCGGGCCCGGGCACTGACGTATCCGCCGCTGTACAGCGGAATGTTGAGCTCTACTCCGGCCGAGGTGTAGCGGTTGCGCTGATTCTGGGTGGACAGGGTTTCGCTGTCGGCGGCGGTGTAGCCCAGCACCAGATCGAGGGTTGGCCAGTGACCGGCCTTGGCTTTGGCCACTTCTTCATCGGCGGTGTTGACGTTCAAGCGCCGGGCGCGGATCGACGGGTTGTCGGTGCCGGCGCGGATGATCCACGCCTGCAGGTTGTCCGGCTGCAGCGGCGGGGTGGGGAAGGTCTCCTGCAATGTGGCGATCTGGTCGGGTGCTTCACCGACGTACTCTTGCAACTGGCGCCTGGCGACGACCAGGCTGTCCTCGGCCTCGATCAGTTCGGCCTGAGCGAGATCACGTCTGGCCACCGCGTCATCGACATCGGTCACGGTGCCGTCCCCCAACTGCCGTCGGCGCTGAGTCGAGGCCACTTGCTCATTCAGTGCGCTGAGTTTGGCATTGGCCAGTTTGGCGGTTTCATGGGCCAGCAGCACGTCGAAGTAACGCCCGGCCAGGCGCACCGCCGAATCCTGTGCCTTGCTGTCGAACACCGCGTTGCCATAGTCGGCCTGATACTGGCCCTGGCGGTACTCGGCCATTTTCTGTTTGTTGAACAGTGGCTGGCGCAGTTGCAGGGTGGCACCGCGCGAGGCGTAGTTCAGATCGTTGGTGTGGCTGTTGCCGTAAAAGTCCGGCTGTTTTTGCGTGCCGTTGATGTGGTTGTCGAACGCGGTGATGCCGATTTTCGGCAGCAGGCCGGATTTGCCGATGGCGCGGTTTTCCTGGGCGGCATCCCTTTCGTGACCGGCAGACAGGAAGGTCGGGCCCTGAAACTGCATCAGATTCCACGACTCGCGCAGGTCCAGTGCCGTTGCCGATTGCGCCAGTCCTAGCAGCGCAGCAACCCCGATCACCCGCCCGATGCCGTCCACTTCATTGCTCCTTGAATGCGCTATTGACGCGGTCGAGCAATGGCTTGAGCAGGTAACTCAGCATATTGCGCTCGCCGGTCTTGATGGTCACCGAGGCGGGCATGCCCGCACGAATGTGATTGCTGCCCAGCATGGCCATCCCGGCCTCCGTCACTTCGATCTGCGCCAGGTAATAGGGTTGTTTGTTGTCTTCGCTCATCAAGCGGTCGGCAGAAATGGTCTGCACCTTCCCCGGGATGTTGGGCGTCTGCACATGGTTGAACGCGGGAAACGAAATCATCACCGGCAGCCCCGGGTTCATGCGGTCGATGGCTTGCACCGGAATCATCGCGTCGATTTGCAGCGGCTCATGGGCGGGGACGATTTCCATGATCTTGAAGCCTGACGCAATCACCCCGCCGACCGTCGACACGTTCAGGCCCTGAACCACGCCGTCGATGGGCGAGCGAATGACCGTGTGTTGCACTTGATAATCCAAGGCTTGCAAGCGATCGGTGAGGGCGCTGTTCTCCTTCTGCACATCGGCCAGCAGCGACTGCACTTCTTTGCGGTAGTCGTACTCGCGCTGAAAGATGCGCAACTTGATGTCGGCGGCCTGGCCTCGAGCGCGGGCGATGTTGTTCAGGTTATCGGCCTGTGAGGCGTTCAGGTCGGAACCGGTGCGCTCCAGTTCCAGCATGCGATTGCGCGGTACATAGCCTTCGGCGGCGAGTTGGCGCACGCCCACCAGTTCCTGATTGAGGAAACCGATCTGTGATGAGCGGGCGTTGTAGACGCGTTGCAATCCTTTGACCTGGGCGTCGGCGGAATTGAGTGACTCACGCAGGATGTCCATTTCACCGGCCAGACTGGCGCGGCGTGTGGCGAACAGGTGGCGTTGCAGGCAGCAGCGGCTCCAACAGCCTGATCGGTGATAACGCAAACAACGTGCTGATGGGGCTTGGAGGTAACGACACGCTCGTTGGCGGTGGTGGCAACGACACCCTGGTGGGCGGCGCGAACCGTGACACCTTGACCGGCGGGACCGGTAACGACATGTTTGTGTTCACCTCTACGGGCGATTCAGGGACGTCCACCTTGAGTCGAGACGTCATTACCGACTTTACCCAGGGAGAGGATCACATCGACCTGTCACAAATAGATGCGCGTACCTCCGGCGGCGGATCTGGTGGAAACCAGGATTTCACGTTCCTCGGTGAGTGGAATGGCGCGGGCAGTGAGTTCAACAACCAGGCGCAATTGAAATACCACTACGTCAGTGTCAGCGGTGTTGATCACACTTATGTGGAGGGCAATGTCAACAATGGCAACGGTGCTGACTTCCAGATCGATCTGGTCGGGCATGTTGCGCTGACAGCGAGTGACTTTATCGGCGTGGTTTGATTCATTCATGTAATAAGAGCGCCCCGCCAGGATCGGGGCGTTTTTATAGCTGTAAATTGCTCATTTGCGCGCTTCAAAAGTATGACCATTTCATTGGGTTAGTGTTGTAAATGGGAATGTCTTGCTATTGTCTCGTCAAGTTAACACTGAATGGATCCAATAAAACCTGAGAAGTTGCGTGTGAATAAAGCAGGCTAGCTGGCGTGGGCATTACAGGGAAGTTGTTGATTAATGAGTCGTTAAGTGATGCTGCCGTTTGTCGGTAGTTCGCCCGAAAATTGAACATTCAAGCATTATGAACCTCAGATTATTCAGGACGTCACCCTTGGCGGCCGCTGCAATCGCAGAAAAAAAAGTGGACTCCGAACCTCATGTACATTCAGTGCAAATGGGGGTTTTTTATCTGAAATTCAGGATGCATAGTTGTTGTTCTATTGGTGCGTAAGTTGAGTGAATAGGTGATTGATGCCGCCGATTCTAAGGGTTTGGTGTGAGCGAAGTTAGAAAGTTATTGGCAGAATTTAGTCTGTTTTGTGGCTGACCTGAACAGCTGATTAAGTTGGAGAGTATGATCGTGACAATAAATACAATGATGAGCCTGTTTGAGCAAAAAGAATTCATGGAGTTTCTGCGCCTGGGTGTCATATATGTTCATTTGGTGGCGTGTTGTGTGGCAATGGGGCTTGTGTTGACCAGTGATGTTGCGATGGTGAGTGACCTGTTAAAACAAAAAATACCCTCTGAACATGACAATGCTCATATGGAGAAACTGCAGAAGTCGGTGGTGTTTGCCCTCATAGGCTTGTGGCTGACCGGTATGGCGGTCGTCGGTATCGATTATCTGGATAAAGGCATGGATTACTTTATGAATCCAAAGCTGCAAGCCAAAGTGATCATCGTTGTGATGTTGAGCTACAACGGCGTCTTGTTGCATCGCCTGGTGCTGCCGGCGTTACAGAAGGCTGGCTCGCTGCTCCATCTCGGGTTCAGCGCAAGAATGCTCGCACTGTTCTGCGGCTCGCTCTCGGCAGTGTCATGGATGTATGCCGCCATGCTGGGGGTCGGGCGTCCGCTGGCCTGGAAGTACTCTCTTTCTGAATTGTTGATGGCGTATCCGGTCCTGATACTGCTTGGTTTCATAGTGATGTCGGCGTTGACGTACCGCGCTAAACGCCAGATGGAAGCGACTGAGCCGCAGTGGATCGAACTCAGCGCTCGCTGATCAACTGAAAGCCCGCCAGGCAAAAGTCTGGCGGGCTTTTTTACGCCTTGGCGAAAGGCAGACGGGCCGGCTCTCAGCGGCCCAGGAACGCCAACAAATCCTCGTTCAACGCTTGCGCATGAGTCACCGCAAAGCCATGCGGCGCACCCTCGTAGACCTTCAGTTCGGCACCCTTGATTTGCGCGGCAGACTGTTTGCCGGTGATGTCGAATGGCACGATCTGATCACCGTCGCCATGGATCACCAAGGTCGGTACATCGATCTTGGCCATGTCTGGACGGAAGTCGGTTTCCGAGAATGCCGTGACGCAATCCAGGGTGCCTTTGAGCGAGGCCAGCAGGGCGACATTCAGGGTTTGCGTGAGCACGCCGTCAGAGACGTTCTGACCTTGATTGGTGCCATAGAACGGTGCGGCGAAATCGGCGATGAACTGCGCGCGATCTTGCAGCAGGCCCGCCTTGATACCGTCAAATACCGACTTGTCGACGCCCTGCGGGAAATCGGCTTTCTGGCCGAACAGCGGCGTCACCGCGCCCAGCAGCACCAGGCCGGCAACCCGCTCGCTGCCGTGACGGGCGATGTAGCGGCTGACATCGCCACCGCCCATGGAGAAGCCCACCAGCGTGACTTCACGCAGATCGAGGTGATTGATCAATTGCGCGATGTCATCGGCGAAGGTGTCGTAGTCGTAACCGGTCCATGGCTGATCCGAGCGGCCAAAACCGCGGCGGTCGAAGGCGATGGTGCGGTAGCCGCGGCTGCTCAGGTATTCCATCTGGTATTCCCACATGTCGGCATCCAGCGGCCAGCCGTGGCTGAACAGAACAGGCTTGCCGCTGCCCCAGTCCTTGTAATAGATCGCGGTGCCGTCTTGCGTGGTGAATGTGCTCATGGGAACTCCTTACGTGGCGAATGGATGCCGTGATGGCAGCGTTCACTATCGGCGTAAAGCTCAAGGGGGACTTGTACGCAAGTGCTCGATTATCGAATCCGACAGATCGGCGACAAGCTCCGAAAAATTGTTTCAACTTATGTTTGACGTCAAAATGATGGCCATCTAACATCTCGCCACTATTTTGATATCACTTTCCGTCTCGAGGGATCGAACATGTACCCACCCGCCCTCGCGGCGAGGTTGTGCGTAGCTTTGCTGTGCCTGTCCGCGCTCCAAACCGCTTTTGCTGCCCCCACACCCGGTGAAACCGACCTGATCCGCGACCGCCAGAACCGTCTGCTCGAAGAGCAGCAGCGGCGTCTCGAAGAACTCAAGGATCTGCCCGGCAAGGACGCCAAACCTGCCCAACCCGCAGCGCCCACCGACACCCGTTGCTTCCCGATCAAGGATGTCGAACTCAAGGGCGCCGACAGCCTGTCCGAGCGCGACAAGGCACGCCTGCTCAACCCCTACATCGGCGAATGCCTCGGTGTGCCACAGCTCAACGAGCTGCTCAAAGTCATCACCGACCATTACATTGAGAAAGGTCTGGTCACCAGCCGCGCGTACCTGCCGCAACAGGATCTGTCCGGCGGCCATCTGAAGGTGCTGGTGGTCGAAGGCAAGCTCGAAGGCATGAAGGGCGCCGAGAACAGCAAGCTGTCGGAGCGCGAACTGGCCATGGCATTCCCCGGCAAGTCGGGCGAACGGGTCAACCTGCGCGAGATCGAGCAGATGGTCGATCAGCTCAATCGCCTGCCGTCCAATCAGGCAAAAATGGAACTGGCGCCAGGCAAGAACGTGGGTGGCAGCACGGTGCTGGTGACCAACACCCCGCAGAAACCCTGGCGTGTCGGGCTGTCGCGCAATAACGACGGCCAGCGCAGCACTGGCGAACAGCAGTGGGGCACGACGTTGGACTGGGACAGCCCGTTGGGCCTGGCCGATCAGTTGAGCCTGCGCGGCGGTCACGATGCGATGACCGATCACCAGCACACCTCCAGAAACGCCGTGCTCAATTACAACCTGCCATGGGGCTGGTGGAACTTCAGTTACACCTACAGCCAGAGCGAATACCGCTCGCAGATCGCCGCCAACGGCTACAACTTCAAGCAGACCGGTGACAGCGAAAACCATCAGATCCGCGCCGAGCGAGTGATCCACCGCGACGCTGTCAGCAAGACCTCGCTCAACGCCGGTTTGTCCTACCTGCGCACCAACGCCTACATCGAAGACAGCAAGCTCAAGCTGAGCAGCAACCGCATCAGCGAAGCGCAGTTCGGCTTCAACCACGGCCGCCGTGTCGGCAGTGCGTTCGTCAACTTCGACGCCGGCATGCAGGAAGGCATCGGCGCGTTCGATGCGCAGGGCAGCCACGATCCTGGCCCCGGCGAACCGAACGCGCGCTACCGCAAATACACCGCCACCCTGAGCTACTTGCAGCCCTTCAAAGTGTGGGGCGAGTCCTTAACGTTCAGCAGCCTGATGACCGGCCAGCGCAGCGAAGACGTGCTGTTCAGCTCCCAGCGCACCAGCCTTGGCGGCTCGTCGTCGATCCGTGGTTACAAGGATCAATCCTTGTCGGGCGACAGCGGCGGTTACTGGCGTAACGATTTGCGCTGGGCACGTCCGGTGACCGCCGAATGGTTGCGCCCGGTGTTCGCTGAATACGGCACCAGTCTGGGTTATGACCAGGGCGTGATCCGCGGCGATCGCTACAACGGTAATCAGCACGGGCGCATGTCGAGCAACTCGCTGGAACTGTTCGCCCGTGGCGAGCACGTCGCCGCCAGCGTGACGTTTGCGCACTCGCTGGAACGCCCCGATGTGCTGACCGAGCGTGAAGCACCGATCTATTTCCGCCTGGATTTTTTCCTTTAATTTTCGCCCGCCCCGAGATTCTGACATGGACATCCGTCAATTGGCCTACCTGGCCGGTCAGCCTTCTGCTGTCGTAAAACACCACGAACGCTTTCTGGGCATGCCCAAGCGCGGCCTCGCGTTCCTGTTGGCAAACGTCATGTTCTGGCAACCGATCTGGGCGCGGGCGGATGGGATCGTAGTCAACGCGCCTGGCACAACCCTTGATCGTGCCGGCAACGGCGTGCCCATCGTCAATATCGCCGCGCCCAATGCGACGGGGCTGTCGCACAACCAGTTTCATGATTACAACGTCGGTGCTGAAGGCGTCATCCTCAACAACGCCACGGCGCGCACACAACTGACGCAAATGGGCGGCATCATTCTAGGCAACCCGAATTTGCGCGGGGCTGCCGCACAAACCATCCTCAACGAAGTCAACGGTGGCAGCCCGAGTCAACTGCGCGGTTACACCGAAGTGGCAGGGCAGTCGGCGCGTGTCATCGTCGCCAACCCTTACGGCATCAGTTGCAACGGCTGTGGGTTCATCAACACGCCGCGGGTGACCCTGACCACCGGCAAACCGGTGCTTGATAACGGTCGACTGGATCGTTTTCAGGTGGACCAGGGCAGTGTGTCCATCGACGGCACCGGTCTGGATGCGAGCAACGTCGACAGCTTTGAAATCATCACCCGCAGTGCGCGGATCAATGCGCAGATTCATGCCAAACGCCTGAACATCACCACCGGCCGCAATGACGTCAATGCCGACACTCTCAACGCCACCGCGCGGGCTGACGATGGCAGCGCCAAGCCGCAACTGGCCATCGACTCTTCTGCGCTCGGTGGCATGTATGCCGGCGCGATCAAACTGGTGGGCACGGAGCAGGGCGTAGGTGTGAAGCTGGCGGGCGATCTTGCCGCCAGCGCCGGTGACATCCAGATCGATGCCAACGGTCAGTTGAGCATGGCCAAAGTCACTGCCAGCAGTGCCATTGATATCAAGTCCAGAGGTCTTGATGCCCAAGGGCCGGTTTACGCTGGAACGCAACTGGCGGTGCAGACCGCTGAACAACTGGTCAACCGCCAAAGCCTTGTCGCCCGCGATTCTGTACGCCTGAGCAGCGGCGGCAAACTGACCAACAGTGGTGTGATCGAAGCCGGGGTGAACGCCGACAACACTCGCAATACCACAGGTGATCTGACCGTCAATGGTGCTGCGGTGAGCAACACTGGCAGCCTGTTGGCCAGTCGTTCCCTGAGCGCTGCGGCCACCGGTGTATTGGATAACCAGAATGGCATCGTCCAGGCGAAAAACGTCACGGTGAGCGCTGCCCGGCTGGTGAATCAGGGCGTCAACGCGCGTATTTATGGTGAAACCCGTCTGGCACTCAGCGCGCCGGCCATCGTCAATCTCAAGGGCCTGATCCGCTTTGCCGATGGTCAGGCTGCGACGCTGTCGGTCGACAGCCTCGACAACCGTCTGGGCCGTATCGAAATCGCTGGCGGCAGTCTCAAGCTCAATGCCCGGGATGTGCAGAACGCTGACGGCAAAATCGTTGCCGGACGCCTGGATATCGATGCCCGGCAAGTTGACAACACCCGTGGTCTGATCGGCGCCGGTCAGAGCGATGCCAAGGTTGTCGCCCGAGAGCGGCTGGACAACGCACAAGGCAAAATCCAGGCGAAGACCACGCTGGCGGTGTCCGGCGGCGAATTGCTCAACCATGGCGGAACGCTCGCGGCTGACCGGATTCTGGTCACTGCCGCACGACTGGATAACAGCGAAAAAGGTGTCGTCAGTGCTGAAAACGGTGCTGCCGAGCTGACACTGGAGCAGGATCTGGATAACCACGACGGCAAAATTCAGGCATCGGGTCGCCTGACCGTCGCGGCTCAGAGCATCAATAATCGTAATGCCAGCCTGATCGGCCAAACCCTCGAAGTGAACAGTCGCGGCACACTCGACAATACCCAAGGCACCCTTTCGTCCGATGACAGCGTGGTCACCAGCGAAGACCTGGACAACAGTCAGGGGCTGATTCAGGGCAATGATCGCCTGAACGTTACCGCTCGCGATTTGCAGAACTCGGCCGGCAAATTGCTGGGCGGCGTAGTTGACGCGCAACTGGCCAACCTCACCGGCAACAACGACGGCACCCTCAGCGCGCAAAGCGGCAAGCTTACGCTGATGGTCCAGCAGCACCTGAACAACGCGTTGGGTCGGTTGCAAGCCAGCCAGGGTGATGTGGCTATTCATGCCGCTTCGCTCGATAACCGTGGCGGTGTCGTCGCCGCACAGCAATTGCTGGTGATGGCTGAAAACGGCCACGTCGACAACCGTGGCGGGCGCATGATCAGTGATGGTCTGGACCTGCACGCGGCCAGCCTCGATAACAGCGATAACGGTCTGTTGGCAGCAGGTGTTGACGGTGCGCGGTTGATCCTCAAACGAGCTGCTCCTGGCCAGTCGCAACTGCTCAACGTCAAAGGCCGGATCCAGAGCGATGCCGACCTGCACATCGAAAGTGATGCCGTCGACAACAGCGCCGGCGTCCTGCTTGGCCAAGCCATCGACGTGACTGCCACGCAACTGAACAACAATGACAACGGTGGCATTGTCGGCAACGGCGGTGATGTCGCACTGAAAATCAGTGGTGTCTTCAGCAACGTCACTGGCGTGGTCGATGCCGCTGAACAGCGTCTGCTGCTCGATCAGCTCACCGAGCTGGATAACCGTGGCGGCACCCTGCGCGGCAAGCGACTGGACATCACCAGCATCTCGATCAACAACAACGCTGCCGGCCAGATCATCGCGGGCAGTGATGGCCTGAAAATTACCGGCAAAACCCTGCTGAACCAGCAAGGCGTGATCTTCGCCAATGGCAGTCATGCCGAACTGGCTCTGGGTAGCGGAACCCTTCAGAACCAGGGCGGCACGCTGCAAGCCGACACATTGGAGATCACCAGCGCCGACCTCGATAACAGCGCGGTTAACGGCAAGGCCGGATTGATCTCCAGCCTGTTGGGTGATCTGAAATTGACCGTCACTCGCCTGACCAACCGGGCCGGCAAGATGTTCGCCAAGGATCAGTTGGTATTCGTTGGCGACAGTCTGGACAACACCGGCGGCGAGATCAGCGGCAATCGATTGGCGCTCGAAGCGGTCAGCCAGATTCTCAACCAGGGTGGCCTGATCGAATCGGCGACCCATCTGCAACTCGCCAGCGGCCAGTTGAACAACAGTGCCGGCGGCCAGATTCGCGCACTCGGCGGCGCCTCCAGTCAGATCAAACTGACCGGCAACCTGAACAACCAGAGCGGCGTTATAGAGATCGGCAGCCAGGATCTGACACTCGCCGGCGGCCAACTCAATAACCTCAGCGGCAGCGTGCGTCACGCCGCGCAGGGTGTCTTCGATCTGGATCTGAGCAATCTGACCGGCACCCAGGGCAGCCTCACCGGACTGGGCAAAGGCGTGTGGGATGTCGGTTCGGTCAATGGTGTCGGCACCTGGCAACTCAACGGCGGCCTGACCTACACCAGCGCTCAGGATCTGAACCTCAATGCCAGTGACCGCATCGCCAGTGCTTCGGCAATGAGCCTTCAGGTCGCCAACCTGACCAACGCCGGACAACTGCTCAGCGACGGCGATCTGACGCTGACCCTGACGGGCAATCTGCTCAACAGTGGTCGGGTATCGGCGCAAAAGAAGCTCACCATCAGCGCCAACGACTTGATTCAACAGGACGGGCGACTGGTCAGCGGGGGCGATACCGCACTGACCCTGCGCGGCACGCTCGACAACCTCGGTCGTCTGATCGCCAACCAGAACCTCACGGTGACGGCAGCACGCATCAACAACAAAGGCACCCTCGGCGCCCAAGGCAATCTTGAGTTCACCGCTGCCAACGGCATCTACAACGACGCCGACACCCTGCTGTTCAGCGGCGGCACGATGAAGCTGCACGGCAACAGCCTCAACAATTTCTACGGTGACATCTACAGCCGCGGCAACCTGAGCTTCGACGCTGTGGGCGGCGGTCGTGCCGCGTTGTTCAGCAACCTGTCGGGCACCGTCGAAGGTGAGGGTGATATCGACATCAATGCTGTCTCGGTGGAAAACGCCAAGGCAGAATTCGAGATGACCTCGGGGCAATCATCTGGCAGCTTGAGCTGGGTGTGCGCCCAGCATTGCGGTGGCCATGACGGCTGGAAACGCGGCTATATCACCATTACCACTGACTTCAACGATCAAGTCCTCAAGGACTCGCGCGCGGCACGATTCGTCGCCGGAAAAAACTTCAACATCCACGCCAATCAAGTGGAAAACCGCTACAGCCTGCTGGCGGCCAACGGCGACCTGACGGTGACTGCCGACAGCCTGTTGAATCAGGGCGCGGTCTCGCGCTCGGGCCATCGGGTGGTGCAGATCGGCACGCCGGGACACATCGATAACAGCCTCTGGGATCAGATGGAGTTCATGGACATCCCGGCGTTCAATGCCGCCACAGCGGCAGGCAATTTCGACGAGGCGCGTTTCGAAGAATTGGTCAGTCGCTCCAGCGACTCCCGATTCGCTCAGACCAGCGACGTCACCACCTGGAATGAAAACGGCAACAACGTCTACTCGGCGGTGCTTCAGGCTGGTGGCAAAGTCAAACTGGATGTCACCAACAGCATTCAGAACGGTACGCTGTACGAAAACACCTATGGGCAACTGACCGGGTCATTGTCCAGCGATCAGACCTCCGTGGTCGGTGGTATCAACATCAATCTGGGTAAGCACAGCACTGACGCCAGCACCCAGGCAGCGAAAAATGTAACCCGCATCGAACGTGTCGATGCCGACGGCGTGAAGCAGATCAGCTTCGTCCCGGTCGACTTTAAGGGTGTACCTTTTGCGGCGGTCGATCCGACGGCTTCCTCGACGTTCCGTCTGCCGAAAGGCCCATATGGCATGTTCGTGCAGAGCACGAATCCGCAGAGCCGTTACCTGATCGAAACCAACCCGGAGCTGACCCAGACCGCGGCGTTCATGAGTTCCGACTATCTGCTCGGCAAACTCAACTTCAGCACAGATGAAGCAGCTCGTCGCCTCGGCGACGGTCGCTACGAATCGCGCTTGATCAGCGACGCAGTCATGGCCCAGACGGGCCAGCGTTTCCTCGCTGGCGGCCTGGAAAACGACTACGAGCAATTCCGTTATCTGATGGATAACGCGCTCGCCAGCAAGAACGAACTGAACCTGTCGGTCGGCGTCAGCCTGACCTCCGCGCAGGTTGCCGCACTGACCCACGACATCGTCTGGATGGAAGAACGCATCGTCGACGGCCAGAAAGTGCTGGTGCCGGTGCTCTATCTGGCACAGGCCGAATCGCGCAACGTGCGCGGCGGCAGCCTGATTCAGGGCCGCGATCTGGAACTGCTCGCCGGCAATGACCTGGTCAACGTCGGAACCTTGAGCGCCAGCAAAGACGTCTCCGTCGACGTCAAGGGCAGCCTCTATCAGGGCGGTCTGGTCGAAGCCAATGAGCGCATCACGCTCATGGCCACCGACAGCATTCGCAATGCCTTGGCCGGCGAGATTCGCGGCAATCAGGTCAGCCTCACCAGCCTCAAGGGCGACATCGTCAACGATCGAACCGCTGTCGCTGTGCGTGACGGCAACGGGATGCGCACGCTGGTCGATGACGGCGGCAACATCACCGCGCGCGACAGCCTGACCATCAAGTCCGGCCAGGATCTGGTCAACTCGTCATCCATCAGCAGCGGCGGCGACGCCAGCCTGAGCGCCACCCGTGACATCAACTTGCTGGCGACGCGCAACGAAAACGAACTCCACGAAGTGTTCAATGGCGGCCATCGCTCGGTCGTCACCACCACCGTGGAAAACCTTGCGTCAACGGTGAAAAGCGGCGGCAACTTGAAGCTCGACGCCGGCCGCGACATCAACGTCGTCGCCAGCACCGCCGAAGCCAAAGGTAACCTCAACGTTGACGCCAAGCGCGACATTTACATGTCCTCGGCCGGCGACGAAAACAATGTCGAAACCCATAGCAAGGATGGCAAGAAACGCGTCCACGAAGAAGACAACCACACCGTCCAGAAAGCCGCCGAGTTCATCGCGGGCGGCGACGTGAAAACCAGTTCCGGACGCGACACCACGCTGGTCGCAAGCAAGATCAGCGCAGGCAATGAAGCCTACGTCTACGCCGGCAATGATTTGAACCTGCTGGCCGCGCAGAACAAGGACTACACCCTCTATGACATGAAAGAGAAGGGCGGCTTCGGCAGCCTGAAACTCAAGCGCGACGAAGTCACCCAGGTCACCCACGTGGGTAGCGAGATCAAGACCGGTGGCAACCTTTCGCTCGTCAGCAAGGGTGACCAGCTCTATCAAGTGGCCAAGCTCGACAGCGGCAAGGACATCGTTCTCGACAGCGGCGGCTCCATCACCTTTGAAGGGGTGAAGGATCTGCATGATGAGAGCCATACCAAGACCAACAACAGTGCCGCGTGGGTCTCCTCCAAAGGCCGTGGCAATACCGACGAAACCTTGCGCCAGACCCAAATGATTGCCAAGGGCAACATCGTGATCAAGGCCGTTGATGGGCTGAAGATTGATATCAAGGATGTCAATCAGGAGTCCGTGAGCCAGACCATCGACGCTATGGTCAAGGCTGATCCGCAACTGGCGTGGTTGAAGGATGCTGAGGCGCGCGGGGATGTTGACTGGCGGCGAGTGAAGGAGGTTCACGAGTCGTTCAAATACAGCAACTCAAGTCTCGGTCAGGGCGCAATGTTGGTGATCATTATCATCATCACTGTGCTGACAGCTGGAGCCGCGAGTGCGGCTGTGGGAAGCGTCGCAGGTGCGACAGCGGGATCAGGGACTGCCATGGCCGCAGCAGGTACGGCAACCGCTTCGGCGGTGGCAGGTGGTGCTGCTGTCGGTTCAACCGTCGCCGCCGGATTAGGCAATGTAATGGCCTCTGCCGTATTGACGTCCTTGGCCAGCACTGCAGCAGTCAGCACTATTAATAACAAAGGAAATCTCGGCGCCGCTGTCAAGGAGACCTTCAGTAAGGACAGCCTGAAGAATGCTGCGATCGCGGGTGTTACGACCGGCTTTACACAAGGCGTGATCGATCCACAACTCGGCGGCCACACGGTACCGTTCAACAACCTAACAAAAGGATTTGACCTAAACACTCTCCAAGGTATCGGTGGTTTCGCTGTTCATGCGGGTGCGCAGGGACTCGCAGGCGGGGCCATAAAAACAGTAATTGGCGGGGGGAGTTACAGTGAGAACCTGAAGGATGGGCTGATTTCTCAGGCAGGCAATGTGGCCGCCGCCACCGCGTTCAACTTTGTCGGGGGCTACGCCCAAGATCACTGGCAGGCAGCACACAATGCGGGTGATACGACCGGAATGGCGATGTGGGCCGAAGGGGGTGTCGCTCGCACTGCGTTGCATGCGTTGATGGGGGGAGCGATTTCCAGTGCAACTGGTGGGGATTTCAAAACCGGCGCGATGGCTGCAGGTGCGAGTCAAGCGATGGCAGGTGTGCTCAACTCCACGTTCGACACCCAACCTCAGCTACGCCAGGCATTTTCCCAGATTGTCGGTTTGACAGCTGCAGGACTGGCCGGCGGAGACGTCAACAAGGCATCGTGGGTTGCTTTGATGGCTGACGAGTACAACCGCCAGCTTCATCAAAAAGAAACCTTGGCACTGGAGAAGCTGCAAAAAGAGAACCCTGATAAAGCCTATGAATTTAAAGCAGCGGCTTGTGCCTTGGTTCATTGCAGTGACTCGGTACCCCCCGATGATCCTAATTACAAATTCATCAAAGCATTGGAGGCGGACGGGAAAGGTTTCAAGGATGCACAAAGTACGCTTTTCGCTACCGGGGCCTTCGACGAGTATTCTAAGTGGGACCAGGTCAACGACGACTTGTTGCGCAACGACAAGGACCTCCGGCACTCGGCAAATGCCAGTCGAGCGGTACTGGGCGCCATAGGGGCTGCCGCAGGGTTTGGAGGCGCCATAGCGTCAAGCCCGGCTTGTGTAACCGCTGTTGGATGCGCGATTCCGGCGTTGTCCGGGCTGGGAGGTGCAGCATCGTTCGCTGATGGGTGGCAGGCCACGGGGCAGTTGTTTGCGCCCTATGACTACACCCAGGGAAGCAAAGTACTTGACTCTTTTAGCAGCGCGACCTACCCCGGCGACGTGAACCCGCTTCGCGACTACGGAACGGAAGCCGCTAAGACGGCAATGGAAATTGCACTGCTGAAGGGGGCGGGGAAATACTTTGAGGGGACTGGGGCTTCGGTTCTGGTTTCGAGCGGTAAGAAGGAGAGCGGCCTCACTGGAAACACCTCGAAAGTCTCTGACGTTGAACTAAATGCTACCCGCGATGCGGAGGGTTTTGGGTTGTCTGCGCAGCGTGACTTTGTTCCGGGAATGGAGCATCGTGCGGAGAACATCAACGCAGGACAGGTGACAGACCGTGATGGTCTTCCGCGTGTCGATGGTGAGAAGACTGCGAATGATCTGCTTCTGAAACAGCAGTCAGGTGGAATAGATCCTCCATACTGGGGAACGCAACGACCGGCGTGGAAGGAGGGGACAGTCGTCACCGATAAGGTTTTGGATCAGCCACGAACGATGACCATGGTAATCGATCAAAGGCAATACGACGCTATAAAGAGTAGTGAATTAAAGGAGCAAAATCCTGCATCTTTCTTAGGCGGATGGGCAACAGATTCTCCAGTGAACTCAATGGAAGACGTTAGAAATAAACTGGCTATTTCTACCGAATTTAAAACCGGGAATTTGTACAAGGTCGAATTTACGGTGAAACCGGGTGTAGGCGTTCGTGAAGGGACTGCGGGTGATATGTGGGATGCCAAGCAAGAGAAGCGTCTCGCTGGTGGAGCACATCAAGTTAATTTTATGGATAAAACCCCTCGTACAAATCCTGAGTTTTATAATATTGATATTGATAGTTTGAGGCTGTTGAAATGATTGATCTAGTTGCGCGTATAAGAAATGAAGTGGTGCATGCTGATGGAACAATTTTTGAGAGTTTTTACGATTGGCATGGGCGTAGGACTGAGTTTGAAGTTGAAATGGCGCAAGTTAAATATGTGCGTGTGAGTAAGGTTGTAAAGATAAGAAGATACATAGTTTCTGATAACGGTTCGGAAGTTTTGTTTTCTGCTGCAGGCATCCCATGCATACTGCCAGATCGGACTGGAGTGCTGGTCGTGTTTAATGAAGAGCCATCTAGGTTTGACTTTTCTGAAACACCTTGGTTCTTCGGGGTTCCTCACAATGCTGCGATCTACAATGCTGATGGTGCATTACGTTTTCAATTGCATAATCCTTATGGTAAAGGCAGTTATATAGGTGCCATACATTCAGGTGCGATGCCCGAGCATCCAAATTCACTAGGTGTTTTAATCGGTACGGTAGGGCACGATCCAGAATGGCTTTACTTACTTGATCCTGATGGCCCGGAATTAATCCCGACCGGAAAGTGGATTCGTTACTAGGTGCGAGAAAGATTGAGGGTTAAAGGGGAGCGGTAATAGACAACGTTTATAAAATCTTCTAAGGAACTGATGAAAACGGGACAGGCCACATTTATAAAGTATTCTGAGGCACTTGGTCTGTCCCGATTTTGCGCCCGTTTCGGCGCGAGGCAATTGACGAAGATAAAAACGGATAAATGGGGACAGACCCTGAGGGATCCCCGATTTTTCTTACAGAAAATCAAGAAGTTGGAATATTGAAGAGGCCTGCATGAGTCGGCAACTTGGTTTGCACCACACAAATACAAGAAACCGAACCCATGCAAGCCATCCGATTTTTGCACAGAGTGGGTAAAGGGGGACAGACCACGTTTAACGTAATTCACTGCAACAATAGGTAAAAATTTGCCGTCATTTGTACCTTGCGGCCCGCTAAGCTTTCAGTTCGACCAATTGAAAGGATTCATCGATGCCGCGTAGACCCCGAGTTTTGATACCAGGCGTACCATTGCACTTGATTCAGCGAGGAAACAATAGATCTGTCTGTTTTTTTACCGAGGAAGATTACCTTTTTTATTTGGAGCTTTTGGTCGAGCAGGCTTCTAAAAATGATTGTGATATTCATGCGTGGTGCTTAATGAGCAATCACGTTCATTTGTTAGTCAGTCCTCATAATTCCAACAGCGCAAGCCTGCTGATGAAAGGTGTCGGGCAGCGATACGTCCAATATATAAATCGTACGTATAGTCGCAGCGGAAGTTTGTGGGAAGGCCGGTTTCGTTCATGCCTTGTTGAGAGTGAACGATATTTGTTGTGCTGTTATCGTTACATCGAAATGAATCCCGTCAGAGCGAAAATGGTAAATCATCCGGCAGAATATCGCTGGTCAAGTTACCGTTTTAACGCACAATCAGAGCGATCACACATTGTTACCCCTCATGCTCAATATTTGGCGCTTGGAGTGCAGGGCGGGCAGCCGGCAGATGCTTACCGCGAACTGTTCAAAAATGACTTAGAGTCAGAGTTGGTTGACCAGATTCGTGACGCGACCAATGGAAATAATGTTTTTGGCGGTTCAAAGTTTGCTGTTGATGCGGCGTTTTTCAAGGTTGTTGTCGCGTCGCCGTCTAACTATGCCGCTCTTTTCTCGGTCTGCTGCTGCCGATCCGGGTTCAACATCACAGTGCCCATCGGCTCCCAGGTTCTTGTCTGGCCAGACCAGCGTTCCGGGCATTTCTCCCGAGCTTGCTCGTACAGCTCATGACGCCGAGCCAGGATCTGATGATCCTGACCACGGTGCCGTTCGGCCGGGGTCACGAAGCGGATTCG